>CAZUYY010000680.1:0-1807 GCA_964624935.1 uncultured Prolixibacteraceae bacterium | reverse complement strand
CAAAACTCGTTGATCAATAGTCGATTATTCCTGGTGAAATTACATAATAATGATAATGCCGCTCCGCTGGAGCGGATTCTTGATGGTTGTACTAATTATGCTAGGAAAATAGCGCTCCTACGGAGCGATTAAGAAGAAATCTTTATGATTTTTTCGCTCCAGCGGAGCGATATTTCCGTAGCTTAAATGAGTCTTGATTTCCCCCCCGCTCCATCGGAGCGGTATTATTATCCTTCCCCCTTTTTCCGTGTGACGCGTCACGATTTTCAAAAACAACAACCGACTGCCGACTGTAGACTGCCAACTGCCGACAATTCGTCCGCCTGTCCAACTTGTCCACCTGTCCGCTCGTCCGCTCGTCCGCCCGTCCGCTCTATTCCTTCACAAACTTCCCCACCTCCACCGTCCTCTCATTGGTCACCCTCACATAATACACCCCGCTTGGCAGGTTTGATATATCTACTTGCGTTTTGGACTCTGTGATTTGGCTGGTAATAACCCGCTGACCTTCAATATTAAAAATTGACACATTGCTTTCCTGCGTTTCCCCTGATAGTTCAACTGTTATTCTGTCTGTGGCTGGATTTGGATAAACACAAATACTTGGATTAATTAACCGTAATCCCGGGCTGATGCCAGTGATAATACCATGTTTATAAATTGCGCCGCCTCCTGTTGCTGCAAATCCTATCGAATCATTTACAAAATTCACACTGGTAAAATAAATTGAATTTTCATAAAGATCCCAATTCCAGGTTTGACCTCCATCATTGGTACTATTAATTGAACTGACATCCAAAAAGGAGTAATATCCTGCAGTGTAGCCAGTGTCAGGAGATGGGAAGGACATATCCACTACAAATTGCAATGAATCCAAAGCCGTTGAATCCCATGACATTCCAAAATCTATTGTTTTGTATAACATTCCTGTATAACCGGAAACATAAGCTAACCCTGTTGGAAAAGTCTTTATAGAAGTCAATGGGCAAGATTCCCAGCAATTAAAAATATTCTGCCATGAAATCCAGGAATTGGTTGTTTTTAATATATTACATCCAGTATTACCATCAGATATTGCCAGGCAGGTATCCTTGTTAAATGCTGAGACCTTCTGAATGGCAGCGTGGAAACCTTGACAAACAATAAAACTATTTCCACCCTTTGTTGTTTTCAGAATTAAACCTGTATCTCCAGATGAAGGTAATGGGATATTATCCGAAGCTGAGATCCATCCCGTATCACTGTTAATAAAACAAAGACTTGTAAGATTTAGTATAGTATTCGTCGTGCAAGGATTCCATGTGTTTCCACCATCGGTAGTCTTTAAAAATGTTCCACTCTCACCACATATGAAACCAGTAGATGAATTGACAAATGTCACATCAGATAACCATTTTGTTGTATTGGTTTGAATGTATTCCCAGGAATAGCCACCGTTAGAGGTTCTTATTAAAACGCCATTGTAACCAACAATAAACACATGGTTTACATCTAAAGTAAAAACCTTAATAAATTCAGCTTGGTCATTGTTGTTATAACATTGAACCCATCCTTGTGATAAAACAGTAACCGGTAGTAAGAACATTAAAATAATACAGATTAGTTTCATAATGCTTCACATTAAAAACAGTTATCGCGTTCAAAATGAGTGGTAAATATATAAAATAAACATCAAAAGTCAAGGAAATCTAATCGACAAATAGCATAGTCCATACTGGCATCTCACGCTAAATTCCGATCTTCATTCAAAATTCGTTGATCAATATTCTATTTTTCAAAAAAAAACCAACACTTAATACCCAACACC
>CAZUYY010000679.1:0-1810 GCA_964624935.1 uncultured Prolixibacteraceae bacterium | reverse complement strand
AGGGGTTGATGTTGCAAAGCAGGTACGCACTATATTGATGACCTTTCCTCAAGTGAGCTGCGTAGTATCCCAGACCGGCAGACCTGACGACGGAACTGATGTAACAGGTTTTTATAATAATGAATTTGATGTGCTTATGTACCCTGAGTCAGATTGGAAACCCAGGGTATCTAAAGAGGAATTAATTGATGAGATGAATACAAAGCTGTCTGTAACCCCAGGTGTTGACCTGAATTTTTCACAACCAATTATGGATAATGTGGAGGAAGCTGTATCTGGTGTAAAAGGTTCTATATGTGTTAAAATTTTTGGCGATTCATTAAATTATATGGAACAAAAACTGAACGAGGTATATAATATTATGAAAAAGATTCGTGGTGTCGGAGACCTCGGAGTGATACAAAATATTGGTCAGCCCGAAATTGATGTAGACCTCAGTCAGGAAAAAATGGCAGTCTATGGTGTGACCACAGCAAATGCTAACTCAGTAATGGCAATGGCTATTGGCGGTCAGGCAGCTTCCACACTCTATGAAGGAATTGAAACCTACGACATCAGGGTGCGACTCCCGGAAGAATTTCGCAAGTCGGAGGAGGATATTGGTAATTTATTAGTTCCTACCCAGAACGGTTCTAAAGTGCCGATTAAGGAATTAGCGACAATTACGAGAAAAACCAGTGCATGTTTAATCTTCAGGGAAGAAAATAAAAGATATTTAGCGATTAAATTTTCTGCAGAAGAAAGCGACATGGGTAGCGCTGTTGCAGAAGCAAAGGAAAAAGTGAATGAGAAAGTCACTCTAAAAAGAGGTTATAGTATGGTATGGCAGGGTGATTTTGAAAACAAGGTGCGGGCTCAGAAGCGATTGGCGCAAGTAGTGCCGGTCAGTTTATTGTTAATCTTTCTATTATTATTCAGCATGTTCGGGAATCTGAGGGATGCGGGGTTAGTATTCCTGAACGTGCCATTTGCCATCGTGGGAGGGATTTTTTCCTTGTTAATTACTGGTACTGATTTTAGTATTTCTGCAGGAATAGGTTTTATTGCTTTATGTGGTATTTGCATTCAGAGTGGGATCATCCTGATCACAATTTTCAAAGAGAACCTGCATGACTTGAGAGATGAGGCCTACTTTTCAATGTTTAACGCTATTAAATTAGGGGTAAATAAGATGATCAGGCCTGTGGTTATGACTGCTTTAATGGCAGCTCTGGGCTTATTGCCGGCAGCTCTTTCACATGGCATTGGTTCAGAAAGTGCCAGACCACTGGCACGGGTAGTTATTGGTGGTATCCTGTTTGCTATGATATTCTCATTATGGGTATTCCCACTTATATTTAGCTGGTCTTATAGAAAAGTGGATAAAAAAAAGATTTTAAAATAAGATAAGAAAGAATAGATATCCGGTTCTCAAAACTGTAAATCAAGATAAAATCAACCAGCCACATCTCTTGAAAGAAATATCAGACCACACCAATATCTAATCCAAAATAGCATTAATGTAACCATCCTGGAACAAAATTAGTCACCAATAGAAAAGTTTACGAATGCTGTAAAATGGAAAGTATCTGTCTCCAAATTGAATACAGATACTTTCCTTCACACCATCCATCTTCAAAGAATGATGGGTATTAAATCAAAGATATCGTTTAAAAAATGTTACTGAATCACCAACTTTTTAGTGATCGACTGAATGTCGGTTTGAACTTTCACCATGTAACTTCCTTTAGGGAAATTAGTGATATCTATAACCTTTGAATAGTTTTGTGATTGTGGTATCGAATCCGTTGCCGCCGACCCTGACGGTGCC
>CAZUYY010000678.1:0-1810 GCA_964624935.1 uncultured Prolixibacteraceae bacterium | reverse complement strand
ACAACAAATTCCCTATGCACTACACAGCCCCTTATGATATACCGAAAGGCGACAGTGTCCATGTTCAGGATGTTATCCAGTCGAGATTCTTCATATCAGGATCACTCAGTAGCATCGCAGGGATTTACATGACAAAGCAGGCTTTACAATTTTAAGTTGACCCTGTATGGTTTCATATTGGAAATATTGCCAATAATGATGTCATTACCTGCATGGCAGTGTCCAACGACCTTGGGGTTCTCTGGGCCGGTACCCAAACAGGTAAACTTTTCCGGTTGACCAACATCACCCATGCAAATGATTCTACTACAGCCAATGTCGATAGTGCAGGATGTGTGATTGGTCATGCAACCTTTGACACCACGTTATATCACCAGTTTACGAACAGATATATCACCTCCATCGCTATTGGCGCAGATAACAGTACGGTTTTGGTTACCCTCGGAAATTATGGTAATACAAACTACGTCTACAAAACAACAAACGGACTGGATTCTATCCCTACCTTTGCTCCGGTACAGGGAAATCTGCCTGCCATGCCTGTTTACTCAGGAATATTTGAGATGAGTAATCCCAACACTGTAATTGTTGGTACCGATTTTGGAGTCTTCTCTGCAGAAGATATCACCGCAACTTCACCGGTATGGTCTGCTCAGAATACGGGAACCGGCAATGTTCCGGTAACTATGATAACACAACAGACCAATCAGGGACTTTATTATTACAGACCCAACAACTACGGCGATCTTTACCTCTCAAGCTTTGGGAGAGGCCTTTTCTTTGATAGCTCATACTCGGTAATCCTTGGAACCGATCCAATTTATCCTAAACCTGCTGCACAGAACATGCTGAAAGTTCAGCCGAATCCATTTACCAACAATGTTTATATCTCCTATAAACTGGTAAAAACCGCTCCTGTTCAAGTGATGGTTTATGATCTTTCAGGAAGGATCGTTTACTCGACCTCCTTTGGAACCCAACAACCGGGAGAATATCTTAAAACCCTCAACCTTGGTTTCCTCACAGAAGGCACATACATCATCAAACTCGATTATTCCTCCGGCTCCTGTTTCGGCAAAGCCATTAAAATAAATTAACAATCCCCTCTAAAAAAAAGCCGCTCCGAAAGGACGGCTTTTTTAGTTTTTATCTGGCCCGGATGAAGGGGCACAAAATTTTGTGCCCCTTCAAATTTTTTCGTGTCACGCGTCACGCATTACGATTTTCCCCCCAACTCACCTTTAAATTTCCTCAGCACCATAAGATCATCCTCATTAATATACCCCGTCTTTAATGCCTTCTCAACCAAAGCTTCATAATCAGTCAAGGTGATAAGCCGGCATCCTGCCTCCTTAAACCTTTCAATGGAAATGGGCAGGTTATAAGTAAAGATCGCCACCATGCCAACCACCGTACAACCAGCATCTACAAGTGCATGCACAGCCTCAAGACTGCTGCTTCCGGTCGATATCAGGTCTTCTACTACCACAACCTTCTGGCCGGGTTCGACTCTTCCTTCAATCAGATTGGTAAGTCCATGATCCTTTTTACTGGTCCTCACATACACAAAAGGAAGTGCGAGTTCCTCAGCCACAAGAGCGCCTTGCGGAATACCTCCCGTCGCAACACCCGCAATGAGATCAGTCTTTTCAAACTTCTCGGTGATGATATTCACAAAGTTATCTTTGATGAACGATCGGATAGCCGGAAATGATAGCGTGACCCGGTTATCACAATAAATCGGCGATTTGATGCCTGAAGCCCATGTGAAGAGATCATGAGGGCTTAACTTCACTGCTTTCACCCCAAG
>CAZUYY010000677.1:0-1811 GCA_964624935.1 uncultured Prolixibacteraceae bacterium | reverse complement strand
CATTAGCTTTTTCAATAATTTCTTTCGAACGATAGAATGGGATACCAACAGGGACATAATCATCGTAAAATATACGCTTGCTTGATGTTATCGTGCATAAATCTCCTAAAACAAATTCCTTCCACCCTTCCATTTATCTTCCGTTTGAACTTTTCAGTGATTCCAGTTTCTTCAATATCCTTTCCTGAAGCTCATTGCTTCTCGCAAATTGTTCCTTTAGCTTAGTTGATAAGTGTTCCATCTTTTCTTCGAATGGTATTCCGTCATCTTCTTCCGCTTCGCTGCCCACGTACCGTCCAGCCGTCAGGATATATTTCTGGGCGGCTACCTCTTCCAGCGTAGCACTTTTGCAAAAGCCTTCAATATCCTGATGGCTTCCGCCGATATTACGCCACTGGTGATATGCATTTGCCACCTTTGCGATGTCTTCTTCGCTGAATGCACGCAGCCTTCGTGTGACCATAGTACCCTGTTTCCGGGCATCGATGAACAGAATTTCATTTGTCCTTAACCTGTGTATGCCGTCCTTCCCATCACGGTTTTTACTCAAAATGAATAAGCAGGCAGGTATTCCTGTAGTGAGGAAAAGTCTGTCGGGAAGCTGAACGATGCAGTCAATCATTCCGTTGGTTATCATATGCTCCCTAACAATCTTTTCACCGGCCGTCGCTGTAGTCATCGCCCCGTTGGCCATGACCACGCCGGCGGTTCCACGCGGGCTAAGATGATACCAGATGGTTTGGAACCACATATAGTTGGCGTTCCCATCCGTTGTATAGAGTTCACGGGTGCCGAACAGACGGGGGTCATAATCGGCAAGCATTTCAGGATGCCATTGCTTAATGTTGAACGGCGGATTCATCAGGAAGTAGTCAGCCCCATTTTTGCCTGTGATCTCCGGAAATTTATCATCCAGCAGGGAATCGCCCAGCTTCACCTGAAAGTTCATGTTGCGGAGCAGCAGGTTCATCTTGCATAACCGGAGGTTCCCGTCGTACCGTTCCTGCCCGTAAACCATATAATTTGGGCTGGCGTTATGGGCTTTGATAAACCTGACCGATTGTACCATCATCCCACCCGAACCGATGGCGATATCCATGATCCTGCCGCTGAACGGCTCAATCATTTCTACCAGTAAACGTACAATGCTGCTTGGGGTGAAGAATTGTCCGGCGCCACTGCCTTCAGCCATTGCGAACTTTCCTATGTAATACTCATAAATCCTGCCGTAAAGATCAGTTTCAGGATGTTTTGCTTCCGAAAATTCTTCCGATGAAAACAGGTTGATGAGCCCTGCCACCTGCACCGGCGATAGCTGGCTCTTGACAAAAATTGGCGGTAAAAGTCCTTTGTGGTCAGGTTCCCTCTCAGCCAGAATATCGTCAATTGTAATGAAAGCATTATCCAGCTTCACTTTTATATCGTCCTGATTGGCGTTTTCCAGCAGGTACGACCAGGTAGCTTCCCGGGGGAGCTTGTACACATTCTTTGACTGGTACTCGAGCTGCTCTTCTAGAACATAGCTGATTTCCTTCGGATTGGTAGTGTAATACTCAGATTTGGGATCATTGACCAGCCTTTTCAATTCCGCATAGCGCTGTTCAAATCGTTCTGACAAATGCTTGACAAAAAGCAGCGAAAGGACATAATCCTTATACTGGTTTTCAGCCACAGCGCCACGCAGCTCATTGGCAGCATTCCATAGTTTATCTTCGAAAGGAATATCAGCTTTTGCCGCAGATCGCGATTGTTTAGCCATTTATTATGTAGTTATTTCAGGACGGTGTAAGTGTACAATTATGGCAATATTA
>CAZUYY010000676.1:0-1814 GCA_964624935.1 uncultured Prolixibacteraceae bacterium | reverse complement strand
TTGTAAAACAAATTGATTATCCCTCTCTTTCCAGATTTCACGTTCTGCATCATCCTCTCCACTTGCTTCGTACCAATCGACTCTGGGACAGGAAATCTGCTGATAACCCAAGACAAGGGCAAAGTATGATTTCCTCGACACCTTGTATTTAAGATCCGTCCTCAAGGTAACACCTTTAAAACAGGCAAACATAGAAATTCCACTAGGCACAACATCCTCGCCATCAAATGTCCAGTTATTACTATAATTCTGTCTGTAACCGGCTTCTACAGAAAAATTCAAACCCGGTACAAGGACTCTTTCATATCCAAGGCAGGCCTCATTGATAAGTACTTTTACAAAGAAATTATTTGGTTTGGGAGTAAGGTTCTTATTCTTAGCATGTTGTTGCAATTCGATCATTTTGTCCCTGTAGTAACTAAGAAAATCACCAATTGCCCGCTGAATCTTTGGAAACCAGGGATTCAACCCCACGTAAGGACCATCCAAAGCTCGCCCTTCACCTTTTTGCATCCAGATCACTTTTCTGGATTCCAGATCAAAGAAAACTCCGTATACTTCCGCTTCATTTTTCTTTTTATCGAACTGGGTTACAAAGAAAACAAGGCCTGTCCCTGTTTTGGTGCTGATAGAATAATCACCCAGGATCCTGGATATGCTATCATTATTCATCATCAATGGGAAACCAGAATAATTTGAATTAAGCGAACGGATCTGCTTCTCACTGTAAAAAATTTGTTTCGCCAATTTTTGCTGAAGCCATAAGGCCTGTTCTGAAAGAAATCTCACGTTCATTTTTTGGAACACGCTATCCCTCAACATTTTTCTTTCCCTATCCTTTCCATGAATGAGCTGGACATGAGAGAAGTCAATTCCAGTATAGATTATTTGAGGAGTTTTTAAGAAAAGATCATTGATTTTATCTTGCTGTGCAAAGCAAACCAGTGATCCTGAAAAGAGAATGATAAGTAAAAGCTTTTTCATAACGGGTATTTTGGAGCTATCCGTTCACAATAGGGATCTGTCCGGCTTCCTTGTGTCAATATTCACTTCTTTATCTCAGAATCTATTAATGGAATAGATTTCACGGGTCTAAGATATAAATAATAGTTTAGATGATCTATTAAAATCCAAACAAAAGTAAAACAGCCTGGGTCTTTAATTAGCCGGCGAAATTTATAAATATCAATGTTTAGGAACTCTGTTTTTCCTTGTACATTTGTGCCATGAAAATTTCCTTTTATAAATATCACGGTACTGGCAATGACTTTATCATCATCGATAACCGGGATTTTCAATGGAAACCAAAACAGGAAGAAATTGCCCGTTTGTGCGACCGCCACTTCGGTATCGGAGCTGACGGGCTGATGTTACTTACGGAAAAACCCGGGTTTGATTTCTACATGACCTATTACAATTCCGATGGCAGGGAAAGTACGATGTGCGGAAATGGCGGGCGGTGCATGATCGTCTTTGCCAGTTCGCTCGGCCTTGCCGGACCTGAAACTCATTTCCTGGCCATCGATGGAGAGCACTTGGATAAAATAATTCAAACGGAAGATCCAATCATCGTCAGCCTGAAAATGAAAGATGTGAGGATGGATGAAATCGAATCAGACCACATGTTTCTGAATACCGGATCACCTCATTATGTTATATTTGCAAACAACGTTGAAACGCTTGATATCCTCTCAGAAGCAAGGAAGATCAGGTTTAACAACCATTTCCGTGACGAAGGAACAAATGTCGATTTCGTTGAAGTCCGTAACGACCGGATCTTTGTCCGTACCTATGAACGGGGAGTTGAGAATGAA
>CAZUYY010000675.1:0-1814 GCA_964624935.1 uncultured Prolixibacteraceae bacterium | reverse complement strand
CTTATGAGTTGACAAAGGATATAAAGATCGGCAACAACTTTACGATAACACCATTCAGCCAGCAAATAGCACCGAATGTTACCTATGAGGCTTACCGGGCACTGCCGGTTATTGAACCCTATAATTCTGTCGGGTACTATAATCCAGTTTCCGGAGTAGGTAATCCCCTTGCCGATCTGGCGTATTCGAATAATACTAACACAGGCGTGCGGGCTACCGGTAACGTGTTTGGAGAAGTTTCCTTCCTAAAAAATTTTGTCATCAAATCAAGTTATGGAATCGATGCTGACTACACGAAAGGCGTCAATTTTTCACCTGCATTTTATGTATCACCTACCCAGTACAATCTTTTCAGTAGCCTGGGTAAAGCATACACTGATTATTTCGAATGGCTTTGGGAGAATACTATTTCTTATAAAAAAGATTTTGGAAAACATTATCTGGACGTTGTTGCAGGTTATACAATGCAGAATGAAACGAATGAAATTGTCAGCATGACCGGTCAAAACCTTATCCGGGATAATTCCAACTTCTGGTACATCCAACCTAATTATATTGTTGACGCATCCAATGGTATTAATAATCTCGGTGCGATAACAAACAGCGTTGACCCCAACATGTATTTCTCGATGATTTCCTACCTCATCAGAGTTAACTATACCCTTTTTAATAAGTATGTCTTAACGCTCACTTACAGGAGGGATGGTTCTTCCAAGTTCAGTACCGCTAACAGGTGGGGTGATTTTCCTTCTGCAGCCATGGCATGGAATATGTCTGAGGAAAAATTCATGAGTAAAATAAAATTCCTCTCAAAGCTTAAGTTGAGAGGAAGCTGGGGAATACTCGGTAACGATAAAATTCCTTATGACAGCAGGTATTCCCTGGTGAATAACAACATTGTGAGCGTATTCGGAATAGATCCTTCTGCTGTTCCTGCAGCTACTTACGGAGCAATAGGGAATAACAACCTGAAATGGGAGACTACTTCACAAGTGGATGTCGGACTTGAAGCAGGATTTTTTAAGGACCGGCTGACTGGTGAATTTGATTTCTATGATAAAGAAACATATGGGATCCTGGTGCCATTGACCATTCCTGCATATTTTGGGAACGGGCTCAATACAACAGAAATTTTTAATGCGGCGAAAGTTCAAAACAGGGGATTCGAGTTTAGCCTAAGCTGGCGGGACCAGGTTGGAAAGTTGAAATATGGCATTAACGTCAATGGAACTACGATAGCCAATAAAGTGCTCAGCATCGGGGGAGTGAGCGGATCGGATACCGTTCTGTATGGGGGATATCTCAGCAACGGTCAGTATGTGACTGCTTCCAAGGTCGGACTGCCTATCGGGGCTTTTTACGGATATAAGACCAATGGTATTTTCCAGACCCAGGCTGAATTGAATGCTTATCCACACCTGGCGGATGCTACTGTGGGCGACTTACGTTTTGTGGATGTGAACGGAGACGGAAAAATAGATGACCGTGACAGGACATATCTCGGATCGCCAATACCGACATTTATATTTGGCTTTTCGGTTAATTTCGAATACAAAGGATTCGACCTGGCACTTGATTTCCAGGGAGAGACCGGGAATAAAATATTTAATGCAAAAGCGATCGTTCGTCCTGATCAATACAATTATGAGAGTAATGTGCTGGGTGCCTGGACGGGGCCCGGTACAAGTAATACGGAACCAGTTGCCTCCTCCGGAGGGGACAATTATCTGCCTTCCGATCATTTTGTCCAGGACGGTTCATTCATCCGGATCCGTGATCTTATTCTTGGATACACTCTGACTTCAACTATTATA
>CAZUYY010000674.1:0-1815 GCA_964624935.1 uncultured Prolixibacteraceae bacterium | reverse complement strand
ATTGTTTTTTTTTGAATAATCGAATATCGATCAACGAATTTTGAAGTAAGATCGGAATTCAGATAATAATTGATAATTGACAATTGACAATTGATAATTGATAATTGGTATTGGTTTTTATTCGTAAGTTTGGATGTTGTACGGGCTGTAGTTTTTAATCAATGATATGAAGGCGTTTTACGTCATTATACTGGTGTTATTTTTCGCATTTTCTGTGTGTGGGCAGGGGACTATTTCGGGGCAGAGCCAGCCGACGAGGCTGGTGCTGAAGCCGGATTATAAGCGCGGGCTGCCGCCTATACTTTATGCTGATATGAGTTTTGCGGATGCCAATAACAATAATATCCTGGAAGCTGATGAGACGGCTACGCTTACTATCGACATCTCAAACAAAGGGAAGGGGCCGGCTCAATCGGTGAGTGTTTCGGTGACTGATCCGTCGCATGATCCTGCTTTGTTCATCGGGAATGCACAGACAATTCCTTTTATTTACACCGATCAGAAAGTCAGGGTTACTATCCCGATGCGGGCAGGCATGGATATCGGATCGGGGCAGAAGAAACTGGTTATAAATATCCGGGAGATGTATGGGTATGACATGGATTCCGCCTATCTTCTTCTGAATACGCTGGCATTCCGTGAACCCAAGCTTGTATTTTCAGGTCTCTCGATCATTGATGCCGGGCCCGGGACTGTTTCCATCATTGAAGATGGGAAACTCCAGGCCGGTGAGCAGGTGAAGGTAAAGATCACCATCCAGAATATCGGACAGAGTTCGTCCGTCAAGACCCGGTTTAGTATAAAAACGACCGACCCCAATATTTATATAGAGAACGGTGAAGGAGAAGCCGGTACTCTCGGGATTGGTGAAGTCAGTGATCTCTGGATCACCCTTAGTCCGAACAAACGGGTCGTGACCAAAGATAATCTCCCGGTCTTTCTTACCCTGACCAATTCGGTAAATCGTGGAGAACTTAAGGAATTTCCGCTTCCCCTGTCCCTGGAGCAGAAACCACCTGAGCCGGTCATTGTCAAGGTAAATCCCGACATCGACAAGCTTGCACGTCAGGTGACCCGTTTTGAGGTTTCCTCACCGAAGATCACCACCAGCTTTGCCAATATTATCGATATCCGCCAGGTGGCCCCCTCCCGGTCAAAAAGGAGGAATGCCGTTGCCATCGTGATCGGGATCGAGCAGTATGACCATTTTGTGCCTGCACCCTATGCAGAGAATGACGCCACGGTCCTCGGGGAATATTATAAAGACGCGCTGGGTGTGGATAAGGTTTATATCTATAAGAGCAAAGATGTCACAGGGTACTTTTTTGACAATATATTCGATCCTGACAACGGGGAGTTGCAGAAAGGGATTGAAAAAGGAGTGACCGATCTTTTTGTTTTCTATTCCGGGCATGGCATTCCTTCCAAGGATGGAACGAAAGTTTACCTTATGCCTTCGGATGCGCGTATTGAAGCCATTGACCGGCAGGGATTTGAAATCAGCAAGTTCTATGATGATCTGAAAGCGCTGAAGGCACGGAGCGTGACCGTATTCCTGGATGCATGTTTCAGCGGAGTTTCGAGGAACAGTGAAGCTTATAAGGCTGAGAACCTGGTGGCCATGAAGGGAGTCAAGATCAGACCCGTTGTCGCACAGCCCTGGGAGAGTGATCCGAATTTCACGGTATTCTCCTCTTCCGATTTCGACCAGACGTCGCTTGCATTCGATCCCAGTGAAACAGGTCTTTTTACCTATTTCCTTTGTGCCGGATTGCAGGGGAAAGCAGACCTGAACGGGGATCACGTGGTGACCTC
>CAZUYY010000673.1:0-1818 GCA_964624935.1 uncultured Prolixibacteraceae bacterium | reverse complement strand
AATCCATGAGGGATCAGGAGATTTTTTGTCACAGGAAATTCATATCTCTGGTGTCTGGTTTTCAGAATGATTTTTTTTGTGCTTGTTTCCAGAGTGATTTCCAGGTGTCGTGATTTGGCGATATTGATAAAGGTTATGGCTTTTTCTATCCCTTCCCCCCTTTTATAATTAACTACTTCATCCGGCATTGCCAGGCCGTTCCCTTCATAGATAGATTCATCGGGCCAACAGGACAGAACCGAATAGACCTTATCCAGTTCCATATCTTTGAAAAAATCAACTGATACCGGGTTTCGCTCAAATGCAGCTTTGAGAAAAGGGCGCCAGTCACAGGAATCCAATTGCCGGCAAGCATAGAATGCAAGATCGGCGGTGACAGAATCTTTGCGAAGTCCGGATAATATTTTAATGATCTCATCCCTTGTATTCGTCACAGATAACACGACAGGTAAAGAAGGAGAAAAATGTTTATTTGAGGAAGGCAGGTGCGGAATGGTATGAACAAATTTCCTGAGGTCTTCCATAAAGTGCTTATTGGCAGTTAGTGCCGGGAATTCCTGATGAAACAGTTCAAAAAATTCCTTATTCGTTTTTTGCGAAAAAATAAAATTATCCTGAGCTATCACCGCTCTTTCCTTATCCGGACTTATTGATAAGTCTTCTTCGTCGATCTCGCAAAAGAGTTTTTTTATTGTTTTGTCACCAATCTTGTTCTTGCTATCATGCTCATAAGCAAAGGCCTTTTCGAGCCGGATGTATTTTGTCTGATCCAGGCATTGAAAACTTAACTGGAATAACTTCTGGTAACGGGATAACGATCGCAGGAAATTGGTAAAGATCTCAAAAGTCACAGTTATTTCAAGATAAGCAAACAGTTTATGACGCAAATGGGCATAGGCATCTTCTGCGATGGTAGCTTCCTGGTACACTGAATGAATGTATCCTGTAGAATGAGCTATCATAGTGACTTGTTCATTTTCAAGGGCCCGCCTGGCAAGGACAGAAAGCTCGGTTCCGTTGAACCACATGGGCTTTGTCATGATGCGGCGGTTGTTGGTCAGGACGCCTTCATCCACGAGAATAAAATTCTGAGAGTGCAAAGGTGTTCCGAGGAGAAATATTTTCTCAAGAGGAACTTTTGCGACGACAAAAAGAGCTGCGGCATAAAGGCAGGCGAGGGAAACACATTCACCGGCACCCGTAGGGAAACCAGGTTTAAATCTGAAGGCATTCATTGCTTCTACCGTTTCCGTTTTCCAGTATGGTATTATATCCGAGTCGAATTTATCCAATCCGAAATGTTTGCGGATATCGATATCGAAATAGTATTTATCTCCCTCATAACCAAATAAGGCATTGGACCGCTGAAGGGTTTCCGGGTCGATAAAATCTTCGAACCTGCTGATCTCTGTTTGTTTATCAGTGAGCCCCCAGGTTTCCAGATCGAGGTTGAAACTGTAATGATCCATGATGTATTGTTTTAGCCTGTGAACCTTTTTCAGGGGGCCCATTTTATCAATCCCATCAAACCATTTGTCATTTCTCCATTTCCAGATCTCCGGCGACATGATATTGGCAAGGACCAATGCATAAAGTAATTCCGGGAAAATAAAGATCTCCATGTCGGAGAGGGTAAAAGCAGAAGAGTACTTTTCGAGTTGTTTTTGATCCATTATCACAGACCGGGAAGGGAGGTTAATTTCCGGGGTGCAAAGATAGCTTTCAATTCTGTAATCAGCAAAGCCCCACCCCCGACCCCTCCCCCAAGAGGGAGGGGAGAAAGATAATTTACGATTGGACGATTTTCGATTCCCGATT
>CAZUYY010000672.1:0-1823 GCA_964624935.1 uncultured Prolixibacteraceae bacterium | reverse complement strand
GAAAATAAACCGGGTTTTTTTGTGAAAAAATTTCTAAAGAACCATTCCAGGAGCGCCAACTGTTATTGATCCATTGCTGGTACATCCCGGTTATCGAGTTGCCATTTGCATCATACGTGTAAATGTACTCAGAACTATTCACCCAGATGGTTGATTGCCACATTTCGATCAGATCGACCAGCATATCTCCATTGCTATCATATGAATAGGCGTGCTTCCAAAGATTTACCCAATTGTTGTTTTGCCATTCCTGTAAAATATAGGAAAGCAAATTATTACCGGAATCGTAAGTATAGACGGTATAATAAACATTCGCCCAGGCGCCGGTTTGCCATTGCTCATCAAATTCGGTTAGTATTTTTCCGCTGGCATTATAGGTATAGGTCCACTTGTAAGCGTTCGTCCATGCGTTTGTCTGCCACAGTTGTTCCAACATCGTCAGCAGGTCCCCATTAGCGTCATACGTATAAATGTATTCAGAATTATTAACCCAGGCATTGGACTGCCATAATTCATCTAATTCGGTTAACATGTTTCCATTGGAATCATATGTATTTGTGTACAGCTCACTGTTTACCCATGAGCCTGTATTCCATAATTCAGTTAATTGAGTCAATTCGTCGCCATTAGAATCATACGTATAGGTGTACCTTGTATCATTCGTCCATGAACCTGCCAGCCACACTTCATTCAATTCCGTCAACTGATTTCCGTTTGAGTCGTAAGTATAAGTGTATCTGGAAACATTTACCCACGTGTTAATTTGCCAACTCTCATCGATCTCTGTCAGCATATTTCCATTGCCATCGTAAGTATAGGTGGATCTCAGGGAATCAACCCACGAGCCGGTGACCCATTGTTGTGTGACCATCACCAAAGGTTTTCCGTTACCGGTAAAGGTTTGCAGAAATCTTTCGTTAAGCCCTGTCGTATCATAGCTTACGATGGTATCCCACTGCCAGACAAGCGATGCAGGGTTAAATGAATTCAATTTTAAAGGATCCCCGGAAACATTATTCCCTGACATAAGGTATCCTTGCCCTGGTTTGACAATCTGGTGGTTCGCTTTACCAGCAATCGAATTGCTCCGTTGAATCCACTGCGCATAACCTGAGCATGTTATCAAGGAAACTGCAAACAGAATCAGCATTTGTTTTTTCATAGAATTTTTTTTAATTTTTGATACAGCCAAAAAGTGATGCGCCTTTTTCTTTTAAATGGGCACCCGCTGCATCGGCACCACCTGAATAGGTGTATAATATTACCCACTCATCATTGGAAAATGACAGTATAAAGAGGTGTCCAAATGTACAATAAAAAAAAGAAAGTCAATATTAAATAAACCTTACCGACTTGCAATCGTAATTCGTCAATCAAAAAATTCAATCGGGAATCGAAAATCGTCCAATCGTAAATTATTTTATTCCCTGACGGAAAGCATGTTCTATTGCTAAATTTTTGTACAAATTACCCTTGGCAATGATTTGGACAGAATCAGATACCTGTAACTGATTTTTACTTTTACCGATGGTATCTAATTTCAGTCTGTATGAACCTTGAATACAAGCTATCAGAGTGTCTATCTTGTTATCCTTTTTGACCAATATCTCTGCATCCGGCTGATTCCTGGAAATGTCAAGGTTTAAGGAACCTATCCGGCAACTGTCAATTGAAAAGGTATAGGCCCGATCACAGGTAATATTTAAATTTTTACGATTAAAATCTTTGATCCTGACTTCCGCACAATTATCTATCGTAAGCATCCTGATCTCCGGGAGAGTTATCCTCGCCGCTTCATTGTAATCATTAAGCTTGCCGAAGCT
>CAZUYY010000671.1:0-1829 GCA_964624935.1 uncultured Prolixibacteraceae bacterium | reverse complement strand
AGGTACCACTTCTTCGCACACTCATATTGCGAGTCCGGGAGGATATCAGACAATCTATGGAGGAGATCCCTACGATGCTTTTCTGGTGAAATTTACCACCGGCGGCCAGCGGTTATGGGCGACATACTATGGAGGTTCAGATGATGATGAGAGTTATGGATGTACGACCGACAGTGCAAAAAACGTATGTATGGTTGGTGAAACAGCTTCTCTCAATAATATTGCAAGCCCCGGATGTTTTCAACCTCTATTCGGAGGATTTTACGACGCATTTATCGTAAAATTTGACAGTGCGGGTCAGAGACAATGGGGCACTTACTATGGCGGCACGTCTCTTGACCAGGCAAACGGTTGTTCAACCGGACGAAATAATGAAATATTCGTCGCAGGCAGTACTTCTTCATCAACCAATATTTCGACTCCAAATTCATATCAATCCGGCTATGGAGGAAATAATGACGGAATGCTTGTAAAATTCAATGCTGCCGGACAACGTCAATGGTGTACTTATTATGGAGGAAGCGCGAAGGATGAATTTAATAATTGCAGTTATGTTGTGGATGATACTCTCTACGTGGCAGGAAATACCTGGTCGACAGACAGCATAGCGAGCCAGGGAGCATGGCAGGTTATCAGCGGCGGTTATGCTGACGAGATGCTGATAAAGTTTGTTGATTGCGGGCTTACCGGTTCTGCCGGAGCCATTGCAGGGCTTGCCGATGTTTGTAATTATACCACCGGGGTGAGTTATTCAATTCAACCGATTGCCAATGCGGCTACCTATGTCTGGACAATACCCACAGGGTTTACTATCACAAGTGGTGCAGGAACTGACAGTATTGTAACGAATATAAGCAATTCTGCCACTTCAGGGACGATATGTGTAAAAGGAATAAATTCATGCGGCAATGCCGGAGATTCATCTTTTTTAGTCGTAAACGTTCATTTACGTCCTGTTCCTGTTATTTCAGGTCAGGATACAGTCTGTGAGGGACCCGGAAATGTCTATTCAACAGCGTCCGGTAAAACGAATTACCAATGGAACATTTCGTCGGGTGGTGTGATCACTTCCGGTGGCACAACCACGGATAATACGGTAACCGTTACCTGGAATGTTGCCGGTAATCAGCATGTCTATGTAAATTATGCGGATGCCGACGGATGTTCTGCAGACACATCCACTGCGATCACGATTGTTGTAATTCCCGATCTGCCCGTGAGTATAACTATTAGTGCCTCTGCTAATTCCGTTTGCCAGGGTTCGTCTGTTACATTTACAGGGGCGCCGGTGAACGGCACCCCTACATCGACGTTTCAATGGAAGGTAAACGGCATCAACGTCGGGACAAACAGCCCTGCTTATTCTTATATGCCGAATAACGGGGACATTGTTAGCTGTGTTTTTACTTCAGATACAGTTTGTGCGACAGGTAACCCTGCGACAAGCAATCCAATAACGATGAGTGTAAATCCCAACCTGGCGGTCAGTATAACGATATCTGCTTCGGCTAATCCAATTTGTCAGGGGTCGGCGGTAACATTTACCGGGGCACCGGTGAACGGCGCCCCTACGCCGTCATTTCAATGGCAGGTAAATGGTAACAATGCCGGGGCGAATAGTCCGAGCTTTACTTATAACCCTGCGAATGGGGACCTTGTTCTCTGCATTCTAACCTCAGGGGCACAATGTACGACAGGTAATCCGGCGACATCGAATATAATAACGATGATTGGCAATTCAAATTTGCCTGTGAGTATCACAATATCTGCTTCGACCAATCCATTCTGTCCAGGATCTTCAATTACATTTACGGGAGTACCGGTGAACG
>CAZUYY010000670.1:0-1829 GCA_964624935.1 uncultured Prolixibacteraceae bacterium | reverse complement strand
AGCAGTATTATTAAACCCTGCCAAAAGAAATACTGAGAAGACCGTCAGTACGGTACCAAATCCGGCAAACCAGATCCCTTTGGAAGCACACTTCTCAAATTTCCAAAGGGGTCTGATTATTCCCCACAGAACCAGTAACACGCCAACAAGGAACAGGGTCAGAACCACTGGCATAGCGAGCAGGTTATGCAGGTACTTGTAATTCTCCATCGAAACATTTCCGTTTGAAGGATCTACAGCAAATCCCCTCGAAAGGATCAATGCAACCACATAGGCCAGGAAGAAAATCAGAAAAGGAATAGTATTGATCAGGAGTTGTTTCTTTGCCCTTATCAAAATATTTTTTTCATCCACTGTATTCATAAAATACAATGCCCCCAGGATTCGTGCAAGAAAGAAAATAGCCAGGCCAAGTGCCACATTGTGCCAATTGAGCACAGCTTCGAGGCCATGAGCAGGACCCTGCCATTGAGAGATCACGGGATTACCAAAAGTTGCAAGGTTTTCCTTGTTTATTGAAAACTGAGAGCCGGTAAAGAATGTTGAAACTGCAGCGCCAACCAATATAGTACCCAGAGCACCATTCAGGAATAAAAAAACCTCATAGGTTTTCTGTCCAAGAAAATTGTTAGGTTTTGAACGGAATTCGTAAGATACTGCCTGTATGATAAAACAAAAGAGGATAGCAATCCATACCCAGTAAGCTCCCCCGAAACTTGTTGAATAAAACAGGGGGAAGGATGCGAAAAACGCTCCACCAAAGGTTACCAGCGTAGTAAAAGTAAACTCCCATTTACGGCCAAGGCTGTTGATTAATATTTTTTTCTCGGTTTCGGTTTTTCCAAGTTGGAAAATCAGGGTTTGCCCTCCCTGGACAAACATCAGGAATACAAGGATGGCTCCCAGAAGGGAAACGATCATCCACCAGTATTGTTGCAGCGAAAGAAGTGATAAAGATTCAAACATTATTTGGTTCCTCCATCTTTAGGTCCTAACTTGATTTGCCGGGTCATTATCATCAGTTCAGCTATGAGCAAAGCTGTAAAAAGTAAAGCGAACAGCCAGAAAGTGATCTGCACTGAAGTGGTCCCGATCATGGACACAGCAGCACGGGTTGGCAGCAGGTCCTGGATAACCCAGGGCTGGCGCCCGATTTCAGCCACTATCCATCCTGCCTGCCCGGCAAGGTAAACGACCGGAATAGTCCATAACATGACATATTGCAACCAGCGCTTTTCCTCCAGTTGATTTTTCGAATGAAAATATAAAACTACGATGAACAACAGGATAAAGTAAAAGCCGAAGATTACCATGCTCCGGAAACTATAAAAAGTAAGTGAAACATTGGGAACCGCTTCTTCAGGGGATTGCAGGTAACCGTAACCGAAATAGGCAAAGTTTGATTTCAATGTACTATCCGCTTTTGCAGCAGAAACCAGATCTCCTGCTTTTTTTGCATTCTTATAATCACCGAATGCAGTAATTGCGAGTTTCCCACGAAGTATTTTTTCACTTACCGGAAGGGTCATATCTCTTTCTGTCGGAGGTGCATTCTGAAACTCAGGTTTATAATTTCCATTCAGGATATCTTCTACACCAGGAACAAAAGCATCGACATCATGATATCCCAGCATGGATAGCAACCCGGGGACTTCGATCTTGAATGCGAAATTTTTTTGGCCATCTCCTGCTTTTTTACCTGGTTGAGGAATTCCAAAGAGGACGAGGCCATTTGATTTATGCCCCTGATAGAGTCCTTCCATTGCAGCCAGTTTCATGGGTTGTTTTTGGGCAATCGTATAGGCTGATCCATCACCCGTAATGGCAAG
>CAZUYY010000669.1:0-1830 GCA_964624935.1 uncultured Prolixibacteraceae bacterium | reverse complement strand
ATTTGGAAATAGACGCTTGACAGGAATGTTATAGCCGCGAGAAATAATAGTAGAAGCTGAATGTCAGAAAAGGATGTAGCAAATATTGGCATATAATGTCGGGGCGAAGTTGGGGGTTGATTGGATTTATGGGTACCAAATTTAAGAATAAATCTGACGCACCAAGGCTAAGTGCGAAGTGTCAAGTGCGAAGTGTAACCCCTCCCCCGGCCCCTCCCCATTCGGGGCGGGGAGTTTCGTGTTGGGTGTTGGGTGTTGGGTATTTTTTGAACAATCGAATATTGATCAACGAAATTTGAAGTCAGATCGGGCTTTAGATTGGGTATTAATTGCTGGGTATTGGGTATCGGTTTTTTTTATATATTTACCCTTCATTTTGAATCAGACATCGGTTTTTATCTTGAAGCATTATGAAAAAACTTTTTTACATTTTATTGTTCATGTTTCCAGTTGTTTCCTTTGCGCAACAACCCTGGTACAAATATTCTCCAATGGATTATTCATGGCAGAATGTCGGAAATGCAGGTTTTTCAGCCGGGGAGGCATTGAATCCCGATCTTGCCTTCAGTCCATCTGGTCAACTTTATGTGTCGTATGAGGATGGTGGGGATTCTTTGAAAGCAACGGTAATGAAATTTGATGGGACCAACTGGGTGAATGTTGGAAATGCTGATTTCTCAGCAGAAGGGGCTATAGAAGAAAGCATCGCTTTCAGTCCATCTGATCAGCCATATGTAGCGTTTACGTTAGGTGGAGTTAACGAATTGGTTACAGTGGTGAAATTTGACGGAACAAACTGGGTTATGGTTGGAAATGGTGGTTTTGCTGATGGATACACTTCTTCTAAAAGTCTAGCTTTCAGCCCATCCGGACAACCCTATATAGCGTATACGGATCATACAACTGACGAACTGGTAACCGTAAAAAAATTCACCGGAACTAATTGGGTGAATGTTGGAAATGCAGATTTCTCAGCAGGTATGGCTGGTTATACAAGCCTTGCTTTCAGTCCATCTGGTCAACCTTATGTAGCGTATATTGATTATCAGAATTCGGGGAAAGCAACCGTAATGAAATTTGACGGGACCAACTGGACGAATGTCGGAAATGCAGGTTTCTCAGCAGGAGAATCTGATTATACAAGTCTTGCCTTTGACCCATCTGATGGCCAACCTTATGTAGCTTACACGGATTATACAAATAACGAACTGGTAACAGTAAAAAAATTCAACGGGACAAATTGGGTGAATGTTGGAAATGCAGGTTTTTCAGCCGGACAGGCATATAATACCAGCCTCGCTATTAGTCCATCCGGCCAACTTTATGTGGCCTATGAGGATGGTGGGGATTCTTTGAGGGCAACAGTAATGAATTTCAACGGGACAAATTGGGTGAACGTTGGAAATGCAGGTTTCTCAGCAGGTATAGTTGAAAATACAAGCCTTGCCTTAAGTCCGTCTGGTCAGCCATTTGTTGCATATACGGATAATGTAAATTCAGGGAAAGCAACAGTAATGAAATATGATTCTGTTTATTTCGGGATTCATGAGTTACAGGAATCAAGGTTATCGTTGTACCCCAATCCTGCAGACGAAAAAATAACTATTGAAACATCAAGAGTAACAAAAGAAAGCAACCTTTCAATTGTCAATATTGAAGGTCAAGAAGTACTGACACGCCAAATCACTGAACTCAAAACGCAACTGGACATTTCAAGCCTGCCCAGCGGGGTTTATTTTGTGCGGGTGACCAATGAGAGGACGGTGGAGGTGGGGAAGTTTGTGAAAGAATGATTTACGATTGGACGATTTTCGATTCCCGATTGAATTT
>CAZUYY010000668.1:0-1831 GCA_964624935.1 uncultured Prolixibacteraceae bacterium | reverse complement strand
GTCCAATGATCGGGCCAGCAGTGCCTACTGCAGGACAATTGGTGTAGAAGGTCATATCATTCCCGCAATTGGTACCCATGGAATTGGTTCCACAAACCTGGTAGTGGTAGGTCGTATTCGTTAACAAACCCGACAAGGTGGCGCTGACGGCTGTCGCAGTATTTCCTGTAACAGGACTGGGTATGCCGGGAACTGTATTTCCATAAGCAACAGTTAAACCATATTTAAAAGTAACTGTCGTACTTGCCCCATTTGCTGTTACTGTGCCATTCATGGTTGCCCCAACATTTGTGACTCCGGTAGCTGCAAGGGTTACAACTGTTGGAGCAAGGGCCGGCGTTGTAAAGGTCATATCACCACCGTTGGTTGTTCCGACAGAATTCACTCCATTTATCCTATAATGGTAAGTATTCCCGGGGAGCAATCCTGTAAGATTTGCAAGGACTCCTGTGACCGTAGTGCCTGTTAGTGTAAGCGGTACTCCCGGAACATTGGTCCCGTAAGCCACGGTTAATCCATAATCAAACGAAGTTGTCGTAGATAAGTTATTTGCGTTCACGGTCCCGTTAACTGTTGCTGTTGTAGCAGTGACACCGGTTGCTGCCGTGGTTACTACGGTAGGAGGCAGGCTCACGGTAGTGAATGTGAGATCAGGCCCATAAGCTATCAGACCTGTGGTTGCTACCCCTCTTGCCCTGTAATGATAAGTCGTGGCTGGTATCAAACCGGCAATTGGCCCTGTGATTGAGGTTAGGGTAGTACCGGTAACAGAAACCGGCGTACCTGCAATAGTGGTGCCATAGGCTGTAGTTAGACCATAATCGAAGAAACTGTTTACAGTAAAATTGTTGGCATTGATGGTCCCGTTGAGTGTTGCTGTATATCCGGTAATTGCAGAAGCAGCAGTGGTATTCACCAACGGGTCGGTTGCATATTCATAAGCGCCCACATCCGGAGGATTACTGCGCATTGTACCCACGATGTCTTTAGGAACTAATGGGAGATAGATCCCTGCATTGTTCATTAATGCAGTGGTCGGGATAAGAAGGGTGGGAGAAGAGAATAATGGGTTCACATTGAGTCCGTTGACTTCCATACCGGTAGCAGTTTGCCATGCAGCCAGCGTGGCATATTGTATTCCGTTCAGGTATCCGATATTCGGACCAATACCATCATCCCAGTAATCGTTGTGATTAAGTACTGAAAATGTTGCTGCAGTTCCTCCACATTGTATGTCGTAAGTATAAGAAGCTGGTGTGCCGCCGCTCGGGACTAAGGAATTCTTGAAAATATTATTCTCTACATCCATCAGGGTAATCCCGCTGTTTATTGCAAGACAAGCTGTGGCATTCCCATAAACTGAAGAGGTGAAATTCCCTACCAGGTTGATAGAGTTATGATAAAACTTGATGTTTCCACCGGATGTGATATAGACACCATAAAGATTATAGATGCTTAATCCTGTAGTATAACTATCCGTTTTAATGTTGTAGATCACATTGTTTGCGATTTCATTCACGGTAGTAGCATCACCTGCATAATAAATTCCATTGTTGCCCCACCCTCCGCTCAACGTATTGTAATACCAGTCGTGGATCTTGTTTGAAATGAAAATGGAATTGGTAGTAGCTGTACTCATATATATGCCGGCCTGGGAATAGTTTGTATTTCCTGAGGGGCCACCCATGATTTCATTGCCGGATATAAGGCAGTTATCTGCATAAGAAGTGAGGATACCATATTTATCAAGGGCAGTTGCATCAACTGTTGAACCAATGGTGTTGCCGATGATTTGGCAATTTTCTGCCGGATTGCCTGAAATCCCGGCAAG
>CAZUYY010000667.1:0-1834 GCA_964624935.1 uncultured Prolixibacteraceae bacterium | reverse complement strand
AATTCATCAGTCGTTTTGGATTCAATCGTGAATTGTCAATCAAAAAATTCAATCGCAAATCGAAAATCTCCAATCGTAAATTATCCTTTCAACCCAGCACATCAAAATAAGATTTAGCCATATTCCTAACCACTTTCAATCAGAATGTGTTTTATGTTTATTTTTGATTGGAGATAGGGATTGATATTTATATCGGAATTAACAAAATTGGAGCTATGAAGTATAGATTTATTACATTTTTAATGGTGATCACCTTTGCATGTAAAGTATCGGCTCAGGAATGCAATTGCGGGGAGTCCTTTGATTGGATGGTGAATATTATTGAGAAAAATGATGCCGGGTTTCAATATGTTGTTGATAAAAAAGGGGCTGATGATTATAAAAGATTTACAGATAATCTGAAGCAGGAAGCAAAAAATGCGACATCACTGAGTGCCTGCCAGGAAATTATGAATAACTGGCTGCATTATTTCAGAAACGGACACATCGGGGTGATGAGAAAAGAATCAAACGAAAATGTAAAAAAGCTCTCAGATGAAGAGATCAGGCAGCAATTTAAAAACGAAAAGATAATAGATCTCACAGATAAACAACTAATTGCTATTTTAGAAAAGAAGCATGATAAGAATCCGATCGAAGGAATATGGAAGGATAATGGTGATGGCAATCAATACACCATCGGGATTATCGGGAATGAAGATTCAGGCAAAAAATTTACCGCTTTTATTATTAAAGCGGATAGTGTTGTCTGGATGCCAAACCAGATTAAAGCAGTGTTTACCAGTACGGATGATAAAAAAATATTTTCCGTGGATTATTATCTGAGGGATCACACTAAGCAAAATTTTCAAGCAAAGTTCGTTGATGATTCTTTCAATATGTTTAGATTATACAACGTATATTGGACAAGGATTTATCCTGAAAACACTTTAACACCGAAAGAGAAATTATTACTTTCATCGACCAATTCAATCTATAAATCAAAATTACCCTTTGTTGAAAAGTTAAGTGATAAAACCGTTTTCCTGCGTATTCCTTCTTTTGAGTATGATCAAAAAAAATACATTGACAGTACGTTAGCCAGATGGGATACAATTATTACCTCTACTCTAAATTTAATTATTGATATCAGAAACGGAACCGGCGGAAGCGACTATTCCTGGATGAAAATACTTCCGTATCTGTATACGAATACCATCAGGCAAATAAAGAGCCAGTACTTCGCAACAGAGCTGAATGCAAAAGAATATGATAATTACGCAAAAAAGATCCCTGATACCAGCATTAGTGCACATTGCAGTTATATTGCAAAAAAGATGAGAGAACATTTAGGTGAATTCATAACACTCTCAGAATCAAAATATGATACTTTCACTCTGGATAAAGTCCTACCATATCCGCAAAAGGTAGCTATTCTGTGTGATAAATCTAACGGTAGCGCCGATGAAGGATTCTTGTATGTGGCAAAACAGAGCACCAAAGTGAAAGTATTTGGCAGGCCAACCTTAGGATGTCTTGATATTTCAAATGTGAATATGATTGATTTCCCGAATGGGAAATGGATGTTGTTTTACGGGATGACTAAAAGTCTCCGGATCCCTGATTATTGTATTGATGGTGTTGGCATTCAGCCGGATTATTTTATTGATGATGCTATTATGGATGACGACTGGGTTGAATATGCGCGGGCGATATTGGAGAACAAATAAGTTCGCAGTCCTCAATCACCCCACCCCCGGCCCCTCCCCCAAGAGGGAGGGGGGAGATCGGAGGTCAGAAGATGGAGGACGGAAAGAATGAGGATGGAGAATGGAGGATGGAGGGCAGGGAGCAG
>CAZUYY010000666.1:0-1835 GCA_964624935.1 uncultured Prolixibacteraceae bacterium | reverse complement strand
TTATTTAATATAGGAGTAAACTGCAATTAGTAATCCGTAACCTATAATCCGTAATTTATTTACTCATCCTTCACAAGGTCTGTGTAATACACGATTTTCCAATTGCCTTTATAATCTTCAACCAAAGCGGTGAGAGACTCTACCCAATCACCCGAATTCATGTACATAATATCACCGTACATTGTAATTGCAGGATGATGAATATGGCCGCAGATAACTCCATGGCAGTTTTTTACCTTTGCAATATTTACAAGTTCAGTTTCATAATCCGATATATAGGAAACAGCGCCTTTTACTTTTAATTTAATTGCCTGGGAAAGAGAGAAATAAGGTAATCCCCTCTTGATACGCCGGTTGTTGTATAATTTATTCACCCATAAAAGAAATGTATAACCGATATCTCCTAACTTGGCCAACCATCTCAGGTTTGTAGTAACCGCATCAAAAACATCCCCATGAATTACATAATAATTTTTATCATGGCTGGTATAGATGAAATCTTTTACTATTGATATATCTCCAAAAATAAATGGCAGGATGTTATCCAGAAAATCATCGTGATTACCCCGTACATAAATTACACGGGTATTGTGTTTTTCCATCATTTTTAACACGGTACGAAAAAAGCGGGTATGTTTCTTTTTCCATTTTCCGCCTTTCCGAAGTTGCCATCCATCGATGATATCTCCATTCAATATTAATGTTTCACAGGTACTCGTTTTCAAAAAACGCACCACCTCTTTTGCTTTTGAATTTTTTGTACCTAAATGAATATCAGAGAGGACTATTGTTTTATAACTAGCATTTTTAAGCATTCTTTTTATTGTAAAATATGTAATATGGAAAAATCATAAGCCCATAAAAATAATTTATTTTCGGATGAAAAGTATTAATAATTCTATACATTCACAAGGAAAAAGTAAATGAGCAAAGTATAGTAGAAAATGCAAATGTTTAGATCCCTTTTACCGGATCCGGACCCTAACAAGGAATACGTGAATACAGACCACAGAAAACAAAAAATAGCTTTTATCATTAATCCTATTTCAGGTACACAACAACGGTTGATGTTACCACAAATGATTGAAAAGAGAATTGACACTTCTCAATTTGAACCAGAATATTTTTTTACCAAATGTCCCGGCCATGCTACTGAGATATCCAAACAACTGATGGAATTGAATTATGACAGGATTGTTGCGGTAGGAGGGGATGGTACTGTAAATGAGGTGGCAAAGGCCCTTGTGGATACACCCACAGTCCTGGGAATCATTCCAAGCGGTTCCGGTAATGGACTGGCCCGTTTCCTTAAAATTCCAATGAGGATTGAAGATGCAATTTATCTTCAGAATACAGGTAAAGTTTTACCAATTGATTATGGCCGGATTAATAACGAACCTTTTTTCTGCACCTGTGGTGTGGGGTTTGATGCACATATTGGTAATAAGTTCGCCCACAGTGCCAACAGGGGGTTTATCTCTTATATCAAAGAGACGTTTCATGCATATTTTCATTACAAACCCAAAAAGTATACTATAAAAATTGATGGTGAGAAAATAAAAACCAGGGCATTTTTAATTACGGTGGCAAATGCCGGACAATATGGCAACGATGCTTACATTGCTCCCAAAGCCAATATCAGGGATGGAATGCTGGATATTTGTATTATGAATCCGTTTCCCAATCATAAAATACTTGAACTGGGTTTTCGACTGTTTACCCGTTCCATAGATCATAGTGAATACATCCAAATTATGCAGGGAAAGGTTATTTCAATAAAACGGGGAAAAGAAGGAGAAGTGCACCTGGACGGAGAACCTGCCATCATGGGTAAA
>CAZUYY010000665.1:0-1835 GCA_964624935.1 uncultured Prolixibacteraceae bacterium | reverse complement strand
TATAAACCTACTTTCTTTACCTCAGAAAAGAAATAGAACTGCATTTTACTACCGAAGAAACCCTTTTCTGCCATCAGGAAAGGGTTTTTTCATAATACAAGGCGAGTGTAATTGAACTTTTATCTTTGTAAAAAATTTCAATTATGACTATCCCCGATATCCAAATCAAAGATTATGATTATGTTCTACCTGCGTCCCGGATTGCCCAATTTCCGATAGAACTGCGTGACGAATCAAAATTGCTGATCTGGAAAGAAGGAAAGATCACTGAATCAATCTTTGCAAGGATCGGCGATGATTTGCCTGCAGATAGTATCCTGGTATTTAATGATACCAAGGTTATCCATGCCCGGCTGATCTTCATAAAAAATACCGGGGCGACCATTGAGGTTTTCTGTCTTGAACCGATACTGCCTGTCACAGAAATCCAGGCTTCCTTTGCACAAACGGAATCATGCACGTGGAAATGCCTGGTTGGGAATGTAAAGCGCTGGAAAGACGGAATGCTTGTGAAATCATTTATTCTTGAAGGGAAATCTTATTTTTTATCGGCTGAAAAAAAAGAAACGCTGGGAGATGGATGTTTCTCTATCACATTCAAATGGGAACCTTCTGAATTCTCTTTTTCGCAGATTCTGGATCTGGCCGGGATGGTACCCCTTCCTCCTTACATAACCAGGCCATCCATGTTCCTGGATAGTGACCGTTATCAAACCATCTATGCAAAACATGAAGGATCGGTCGCTGCCCCGACAGCCGGGCTTCACTTTACAGAACGAACGATGGATTTTCTGAAGAAAAAGAATATTTCATTTAAGAATGTTACTCTTCATGTCGGGATCGGTACTTTCAGGCCGTTAAGTGTCGAGAATATTGGTTTGCACATTATGCATGCAGAAAAAGTGTCGGTAAAGCTCGCGGTCATCAAAGAACTTGCCTGCAACCCACTGGAACCGGTTTTTGCCATAGGAACGACCTCCGTACGTACCCTGGAAAGCCTTTACTGGTTGGGTGTAAAGATCATTGTCGATGGAGAGCGTTGTCACCCGGAAATTCATCAATGGGATGCTTATACTTCTATCTATAACAAGAATATTCCTTGTTCAGAAGCGTTGTCGGCATTAGCAAATTACCTGGAAAAAACAGGGAGCAAAACATATACTGGTGATACTGCATTAATGATCGTTCCAGGGTATCGTTTCAGGATCGTTGAAGGAATGGTCACAAATTTTCACATGCCTCAAAGTACCCTGTTACTGCTTATTGCAGCATTCATAGGGCATAGTTGGAAAACTGTCTACCAATATGCTCTTGAACACGATTTCAGATTTCTTAGTTATGGAGACGCTTGTTTGTTTTTCAGAAAAGATTAAGAAATTATATATGGACTATTCACTATCTTTGTACCTCATTATAATTTATAAAACTGATTTCAATGCATAATCTCTTCATTATTGCAGGACTTCTCGGAGGTCTTGGTACTCAGGAAATTCTCCTCATCGCTTTTGTGGTTCTTCTACTTTTTGGCGGCTCGAAAATTCCCGAGCTTATGAAAGGCATCGGTAAAGGGGTAAGAGGATTTAAAGAAGGTTTGAAGGGTATCGAAGACGAGATCCATGAGAACGGGAAAAAAGAGCCGGAAAAAACTGAGGAGAAAAAACCTGATACCGATAAAGACAAGACTCCTGCTGGCTGACGCTGCCTGACGTTCCACATGAATTTTCACCACCCACCCCCTGCCCCTCCCCCAAGAGGGAAGGGAGAAATATAAAGTGCAAAATTCAAAGTGTGAAGTACAAGAACCTAAAACCCAACACCCAACACCCAACACCCAA
>CAZUYY010000664.1:0-1836 GCA_964624935.1 uncultured Prolixibacteraceae bacterium | reverse complement strand
TTGTTTAAATTTCTGATCCAGACAAGATCGAAAAAGGATTGTCCCAGACGGGTTGCTATCAGAAAAAATGAAAGGAATACCGTCGAAATAATGAAAATACCTAAAACACTTGAAAAATTAAGACCTGAAATATCCTGTAAATTGAATGAAATCGTTGAATTAACAACAAGGTCGTGGATGACTTCAAGGATGACACAAAATCCGGCGAGAACCAATAAGAGCAAAGAGGCTGCGACAAGGATCCTTACAGATTTATTTCGTTTTTGAGTTTTCAGAAACCCGGAATAATGTCTGTAAAACGCATAAGAAATAACCAGGAGCAGGATACAATTTACCAATAAATCGCCAAGGGAAGGCAGAAAAAGGGAGGAAGAAAATGAACCTGGTCCAAAAAGTTTTGATTTGTACAAAACATCCGGTAAATGAAAATAAAACTGGAATAACCGAATGAGAATGACGTCAATGCTAAAGCTTAAAAAGAAAAGAATCTTTGAAGGAAAGTAGTGTTCAAATTTGCAATACAACTTATAAAGTGTAACCAGAAGAAAAATAAAGCCAGCCAAATAAGTGAAGAAGAGGACAAATATGACTATTTGAGAAAGTTCGGTGTTAACAGGAATCTTCAGACAAAACAGGAATCTGCCATCAGAATTGAGAACTGAATTTGTTGCCATATGAGTATCAAGGTCTGTTCCTTCCGGAACATGAAATGATCTCTCAAAATCGTTCTTCAAGTATTCATTCTCAAAAAGGTATTGGTGTTTTATTAGTATCTGTCCAACATATATTTTTGGGGAATCTTTTTTTCTGATCACTTCATACCAACCATTTTTCTGTCTTTCAAAATAATCTGTATCCCGGATGATCTTATCGGATAATTTTCCCGGACAGGAAACCGAATTTGACGACCAGTAAACCAGTGAGTCATTTTCGTAGATAAATAAAATTATCCCGTTTTGTTTATACAACTCCTGAAGTTCATTTTCTGCATCAATACGGTTTTTATCCATTCGCTGAAATGAAACCCCTTTCAATTTCTCAATGGCGTTTGAGAACAATTTTTCTTTTTGATTAAGAACCCTTGTAAAATTTTTTGTTATCTGTTCCGGACGTTCCTGAATGGAAAAAATTCCTCTAAGGATTCCGGCTATAAAAATCAGAAGTATTCCAATGAAAAAATATCCGAATATTTTCCTTTTACCGATACTCTTCGTTAAACCCATGTCATTTTTTGAAAAATCAGATAAAAAAATGTTCCTTTTATCTCACTTATAAAGAACGATCGTTGAAAAATTGACCCATACTGCCAATTTACATCTATCGTTTGCTATAAGTCATTATTTTCAATTTCCCCATTTTTAAGGATAAAAATCAGACTTGAATAATTTTTTTCATTCTTCTTTGCAAAATTATTTGAGCGTATGCCATTTATTATCGCCTTGAAATAATTTTGATTTCCTTTTGCATATTTCGCACTTAATAATGAAATGTAAAAGGCGTCAAGTTTCATTGGGATGATCTTAACAATTTTAAACTGATGCACTCCGGCAAGAATTTTCATTGTTTCGCCAGAGAAATGAAAAAGATGTCTTGGCAAGTCATAAGCTGCCCAGAATTTTCCATAGTAACGGGCGTCCCACGAATTACTATTTGGTACAGCAACAATTAAAGTTCCATCACTTTTCAGAATCTCTCTAATTTTATTCATCCGTTCATGGAGCTTATGAACATGCTCTAAAACATGCCACATTGTTATAATATCAAATTCTGCAACGGTGATATTGTCAAGGTGAGCTTCTTCCCCAACATCCAACTGATATGTTGCTTTTGCAAATG
>CAZUYY010000663.1:0-1842 GCA_964624935.1 uncultured Prolixibacteraceae bacterium | reverse complement strand
AGTTTGATCATATAGGCCCCGATATTCAATACCAGGTTGTTTGTGATCACGACGCCATTGGCGTCACGGTCAGGGAATATCTGGATATCATTCATGTCAACGAGAATGATGGTATCCTTTTTATTCCCACCGGCGCCTTTATTGTCGCCGGGTTTTAAGACATTTGCTTTTGTGTAGGTCATTTCAGTTTTTTTTACCTGTTAAGAATTGAAATAATCTCTCCGGCAGGAAACCCCTGCCGGAGAAGATCACTCCTAAACCCTGCTGATTTCATAGAACTTGCTATTACTTTCACTTTTCTGGAGTTTTATGACATTACCTACTCCAAGAGTCATGGCTCCTGCTATCAGGACAAAGTTCCCGGCATTGGCTATGGTGGTGGAATTGGTTGCAGATCCTCCATAAATGGTATAGATACGGTTTGGAATGGCATTGGTAAGGTTGGTGATTGCCAATGGTGCAGTATTTGAGCTGGTGACGAAAGTATCTCCTGCTGCTACTGTCGGTGTTGCATCCCCATCAGCGAAAATATTGGCTACAGAAATTGCCGACATACGTTTCAGTTCAATGAACTTTCCATCGGACCTTAATACAAGGTTGATCTGATCACCGACTACCGGAGTCCAGGGCGCTGTGAGTAATGAGAAATTCCCTGCTGCAGCAATTGTCACAGGATTTGTGGCATTTCCGCATTTCAGAGAAACCGGAATTCCCACCTGTGCATCAGTGATGTTTGTTATCGCTGTGGCCTGTGAATTTGCTACTGATACAATCTGATTGCAATTGATAACGCTTGGCGTAACATCATTTGCTGCCATGTTGATAAAATAATCAGAAGGTTCATCCATATCGTTGGTGAACATGAGCTGTGTGCTATAATCATTCGGCATTTCGGCCAATGAATTATACTTTCTCCCGATCCGGTATGCCCAGACTGTCTCTTTCCAGTTTGACCATGCTTTGAGGATCCAGTCCTGTTGTTCAAAATTGATGTTCATCATTTCGCCTGGTTCCCCTTCTCCCAGGATGATATTTCCATCCAAAGTGAAAATCATCCGTTTTGATGGCGCCATTCCTGTTATCCCTACAATTTTCACTGCAGGAAATTCATGGACATACATCAACCCGGCTTTATAGTCCTGGTTAAGACCATACAGGGTTTCATTGTTGGAGATGTAAGCAGATACATTATCGGTACTCATATAGAGTATCATTGATCCGCTGTTACGAAGTGTCTCCGGAACCAATAATGTCAATGCCTTGACATATTTGGAAATGGTTGTCGGTGTATAATCACCAACGGCAAAAGGCTTAATCTGGAAGTTTGCGATCCAAACCTTGATCCTTTTGAGAAGGCCATCAGAAAGATTTATGGCTGGTGAAGGAACATTTAAAGTGGGAACCTTATAAACTCCTTTTATCCTGCGAATGTTTAACTCATTCATCAGGGCCTTCATGATTTCCACTGCAAGGAATTCCACCAGCGCCAATTTGATGGGTTTGGAACCTTCATTGTTGATATAACCTAACCAGGTCTTCTCAACTTCCTTCATGTCCTGGAAAATATGAGCGAAAACCCCATCGAACATCAGAACTTTCTCATCTTCAAATTTCATGGTACCTTTTACAAGGTTGCCGAATTGTGATCCCGGGTTATATGCCTGAGAATATTCGGTCATGAAGACATTCGTTAAGACTGACTGGTCTGTCAGATTGGAAACCATCGGGAAGATGGATGTTAAATTGGGAAGCTGAACGAGGAAGCTTTGGATCCGGTCCATCATCCGAGTCCGGTAATAAGCTCCAAGATCGGTTTTCAATGAGGAATAATCGGTACTGGAT
>CAZUYY010000662.1:0-1843 GCA_964624935.1 uncultured Prolixibacteraceae bacterium | reverse complement strand
TCGCCGGAGTAAATTGACCACCCCCGGGCATTGATTATTAATAGATTGAAGTGGTTAAATAATATCGGCAGAAGGTGGTCAGGACATACGGTTTGTCCAACTGGCACGACAATTATCAGATAAATATGGTAAGGGTTGGGGTGAAAAACAATTGAGGCATTGTATGCAGTTTGCATTTGTTTTTCCTGATGAGAAAATTGTATACGCACTGCGTAGAGAATTTTCTTCCCGATTTGTCAGGATATTGCAATACTTTCTATACCTTTGGTATTGAATCCAGTTCAATATGTACCAGCTCAAGATCACCATCGACGGAATCGCCCCTCCAATCTGGCGTACAATAAGGGTTCCAGAGACATTTTCACTGAACAAACTCCATCATATCATTCAACTTTCTTTTGGCTGGACGAATTCTCACCTTTACATGTTTGGCGAATATGAAAATAAAATCGGTGATCCAATCTTATGGGAAGATGATGAGTACCCGACCCTATGGGATAAAAAGGTGAAAATCAAAGATGTTCTCCAGAATGTTGGAGATGAGTTAAAGTATGAATACGATATGGGGGACGGATGGGAGCACATGGTGGTATTGGAAAGGATTGAAGATGGAGGTTCAAAGATAGCAAGGTGTCTCGATGGCGCAAGGGCTGCGCCACCTGAGGATTGTGGTGGAATTGATGGATATCAGGAATTGATACACCACAGGTGCCATCCTGAGAAAGATGGTTATATTGAGTTAATTGAATGGTTGGGAGATGAGTATGATCCTGAACTGTTTGATTTGAAGGTGGTGAATAAAGAGCTCAAGGGATTGACGAAGTACATCAAAGAGTTTGATGAAGGGAATGGATTAATGTAGAAAAGATCGTTCATTAACCCACCTTAAGCCGACCGTGGTTGACTCTTCCAACCTGTTAACATTCAATGCTTTTTGGTGGTCAGATTATACCTGCAAAGACTGGTCAGAGCTAGCGTTTTTCCAGCAACCAAATAACTTCTGTTCTGCAGGATTAAAGTGCCCGAAAGCAAAGGTAATACAGAATGGCTCCGGCAGGTAGAAGGATCCAGTAGAGTTTGGGCATGAAGATCCACCAGGAGCCGGCATGCCACCAGATATTCTCTTTCCGGAATTTTTTTAATCCGAAGGCAGGATTGAATGCAAACCAGAGAAAATCTTCGGCCACCCAGAAAAAGAAATAGAAGGAGCAGAGTTTGAGTTCTGATGGAACCGAAAAGGGTGTGATCCCGGCGAGGAACGGAACATGAAGGAAACAGAGGGTGAACAGCGACAGGTACAAATGGTAGCCGGTGAACGGCACGTTTCCGAAGAACAACCGGGTCATGCGATTCGAGATCTTCCATGTGGGAAGGTTGCCTGCCCAGCCGGCTGCACCTTCAATCTGGATCTCCAGCAAGGCAAGGAAAGAGGCGCAGGCAATAACGGCAGCAATGAACAAAATGTGATGCATGGTAAGCAGTAGTTGGATTTCTCCGGCAAAGATAGAAAAGGAGGTTTGATTGGAACAAACGCTTACTTTGACCAGTCTTCGCCGGAGTAAATTGACCACCCCCGGGCATTGATTATTAATGATTGAAGTAGACAAATAATATTGGCAGAAGGTAGTCGGAACATCCGGTTTGTCGAACTAGGACAGTAGCAGGGCCTCCCTTACCATTGGGGTCGATATTAACTGAAGAAGCTATAGGGCATCAATTCTGTTACATACCTTGTCAACATGGTCAAGTCCATAGAGCAAATCATTTTCATCTATATCCATCCATTGAAAAAAGCGAATAATGCTAGAATATAAATGGCGCGGATATGTAGTGCTCTTTCCCC
>CAZUYY010000661.1:0-1844 GCA_964624935.1 uncultured Prolixibacteraceae bacterium | reverse complement strand
TTTGTTATCAAAATCATCAGACTTGGCCCAGCAAGAGTATAAGGTACTTTCTGTAAGAGCAGGTTCTTCTAGATAGGCGCAGCACAGATAATCTCCAGTTCTACGTATTAAAATCCGAGGAAAAACATCATGCTTGAATTTTAATTTAGTACCTCCAACTATTGTAAGAGAATCATAATCAGTATATTCGTACTTACGGATAATCCATTTTGAAATACAACTTCCGAGAAGAAACTTGTTTTTAAAGATTCCATCTGATTCACTAAGAACAATTTTTTTTCTATCTTTTACGACCATTCCTTTAAATAAGTCGCATACTTCTTTAACTAAAAAGACTGAATCTCCATTATTCATTTTGTGAATTACCGTGAGATCTTCTTTTTCAATATTCACAAGCGTTTGTGAACCATTAAAATGAAATAATTCTGTTTTTGTTACAATACCTTTCACAAAAATAAAAATAACGTTTCCAGTGTTTGCTTCATCAAATATCATTCCTTCAATCGTCGTTATTACTTCAGTTGTTCCATTAAAATTCATATTAGACACGCAGCCTGCATAACTTCTCGTGCTAAATAAACCTTCTGGGACTATCATTGCCTGTTGACCAAAATTTTTTAATATCAAAATTCCTTTCTCGACAAAAAGCGGGAAAATATTTTTTGAACTTGAATTCCTTATGGAAACATATTCTGTCAGGAGGTAATTCAGATAATTATTTTCTGTATTCTGCTTTGTCATTATGAAATACGGTGGATTCCCAATCACCATATCAAACCCAATAAAATCTCCTTCATCATTTAGCACCTCCGGGAACTCAAACCGCCACTCAAAAGCATTCTCATAGATCTTATTGGTTTTGATCTCTTCGAGCTCGGTTTCGAGTTTCTTGATTTTAGCGGTCAAGTCATTTATCTTCTTATTCCATTCAGCCAGTTCTTTCTTTGATCTTTCAAAAAGTGATGTCTGATTGGTGAGGTTAAACAGATCTCCATTCAGTTTTTTTAGTTGGAGTAATCGCTTATCGTTGGCGGCGACCTCAGTCTCAAAATCGGCCTTTATCGATTCGATCAACCGTTCCATTTCCCTTTTCTCCTCTTTATCTGATGCATTGCGATATGTCATCACGGCCATCCGGTAGCTATCGATATTCCACTTGCTGTTCTTCAGCGCCTGCCTGATATCTGCATCCAGCGCATAGCGTGAGATCAGCGAATTGCCACATTTGATGTTGATGTCAATATTAGGTAAAGTTTCCAATTCCTGCTCCCCCTCTCCTTTAGGAGAGGGGGCCGGGGGGTGAGGTGCCTTATCTGTCTCAACTGGGAGGTGATGTGCCTTATCTCTCTCTATTGGAGGGTGAGGTGCCTTATAATAAGCATTCTTCAGCAGTTCAATCCACAACCTCAACCTGCAAATTTTGACCGAATTGGGATTGATGTCGACTCCAAACAGACAATTCTCAATGATGGTCTGCTTCTCATGGAAAAGGGTCTCCTGCACACGCTGGCTCTCCGGACTTTTGGGATTGTATTCAAATAAAAGTCCATCCTCGTCTGTGATGATCAATTCGTCATTCACTACCTCAACATGGTACTCCTTCAGCCTCTTTCCTTCCTTGTCAGATAATATCTTCAATTCACTCTTGATGGCGATGATCTCATTCAGTGCAGATACAAGGAAATGCCCTGAACCTACCGCAGGGTCGCAAATCTTTAGCTGATTGATGATCGCATTGGCTTCTTTCCTGTCTTCAATTTTATCATATAATCCTTCCAGATCCTTGCAATTCCATTCTTTCAGGTCATTGAACTTTTGTACGACTGCCCGGCGGATGGTTTCCC
>CAZUYY010000660.1:0-1845 GCA_964624935.1 uncultured Prolixibacteraceae bacterium | reverse complement strand
GCGTCTTAGCTGTGAAAAAAAACCAATACCCCCCACCCAAAACCTAATACCCAACTGTTGAAAAATTATTTATTTAGACTATTTACAAATAACGCAATCCATCATATCTTTGTCGTTTATTAACAGTAATTAAAATTTAACAATATGAAAACGACAATGAAAATAACGTTAATAGCATTGATTCTCCTGATAGGTGCCCGGACTTTTTCCCAGGACCGTAATTATAAGGATGGATCTGTATGGAATATCTCGTTTATCAAGACGAACTCCGGGATGGGTGATGATTATATTTCGAACCTGAAAACTACCTGGAAAGCAGTAAATGATGAAGCATTAAATCAGGGATTGATCCTGTCATATAAAATCCTCGACGGTGATTTTGCAAATCCACAGGATTGGAATATTATGTTGATGATAGAATTTAAGGACCTTGCCAGCATGGAAGGCAAAGATGATAAATGGGATGCAATTTATAAGAAAGTAATCGGGGATGAAGCTGCCGAGAAACAACTAATGGATAGCCGGGTATCCCAGCGAACAATTTATGGTGAAAAGTTGATGAGGGAGGTTGTTTATAAGTGATGGAATACTCCTTTGACTAAAAAAGAAGCCGGCCTGGGGGTTGGCTTTTTTTTGGCTAAATCTTATTTTAATGTGTTAAGACGAAAATAAATTGCCCTGCGCTTTTTAGCGTCTTAGCGCTGAAAAAAAAACCACCTCCCCCACCCAATACCCAACACCCAACACCTAATACCAATAATCGTAAATCGTCAATTAAAAAATTCAATCGGGAATCGAAAATCGTCCAATCGTAAATTATCTTTTCCCCTCGCCTTTACTGCTTGATAAACTTGCCTACAACCGTCTCCCTCTCCCCTACTACCTTCAATACATACAGACCATCCTGCAGATTACTGACATCGATGGTAGCGCCTGGCTTTGTTATCTCCTGCTGCAGAAGAACCACGCCATTGAGATTATAATCAGAAAGAGTGCCTGTTTCACCAGTCTCAATGGTAAGCTCCTTACATGTCGGATCCGGATAAAGACTGAATGAATTTGCAACAGGTTTATCCTCATTGACTCCTAATGGGCCACCGCCATCATTCGTCGCTAAGATGGTTCCGTAAGGACCTACCACATAACCGGTATTAGCATTGGTAAAGTAAACGGATGAGAAATAATCATCTGATCCACATGTCAGAAAATCCCAGTTTGTGCCCCCATCGGTTGTTTCCAGGATGATTCCGTAATCATCACTGCTATTAGCGCCCACTACATATCCCGTATTAGGATCGCTAAAGAATACTGAAGTTAAATCATACCTTGGATTAACTGATAAATCAGTCCAGGTTGTACCCCCATCGGTTGTTCTTGTGATGGTCCCGTAATCCCCGACCGCATATCCGGTATTGGCATCAGCAAAATATATTGTATATACATTAAACTCCGTTCCATGTATTGTTGTCCAGTTGGTACCCCCATCGGTAGTTTTCAGAATAGTTCCATAACCGTCTGGCATATATCCACCCGCCACATATCCTGTATTGGCATCGGTAAAGAATATAGAGAATAATTCATCATATGATCCACTTGTTAATGCATTCCAGGTTGTGCCACCATTTGTCGTTTTCAGGATGATTCCATGACCTGAAGAATCAATGGTACCCACAACATATCCTGTAATTTCATCGGTAAAATAAACGGAGTATAAATCCTTCGTTGTTCCACTTGATAAAGCAACCCAGCTTGTTCCCTCATCAGTTGTTTTCAGGATTGTTCCGCTGAGGCCCACAGTATATCCGGTGTTTGCATCCGGAAAATAAACTGACGATAACGATTGCA
>CAZUYY010000659.1:0-1845 GCA_964624935.1 uncultured Prolixibacteraceae bacterium | reverse complement strand
ATGAAAGCACTGGTAAAATGGAATGGCAGACAATTTGATGAATGAAAAATGAAGAATGAAAAATGAGTCCATTCCGAAAATTTATTTTTAAATTTTAACGCCAAGAACCCCACCCCCGGCCCCTCCCCCAAGAGGGAGGGGAGAAGTATCCAGCATTAAGTATCTAAATATCAAAATATGAACTTTAACAACTTTACAATCAAATCGCAGGAGGCCGTTCAGAAGGCGACGGAGATTGCTGCGGCAAAACAGCATCAGGCTATTGAAACATCTCATTTGCTAAAGGGAATGCTTATGGTGGATGAGAATGTTGTTCCATATCTTCTTAAGAAACTGAATGTCAACATAGAGATCTTTACCAAAGCTCTTGATCGTATCCTTGATTCTTATCCAAAGGTTTCCGGGGGTGAGCAATATCTTTCAGGCGATGCAAACAAGGCATTGCAGAAGGCTTCAGCGCTGGCACAGGAGTTTAAGGATGAGTTCGTCTCTATTGAACATCTCCTGCTGGGTATTCTTTCAGTCAACGACAGTACTTCCAGGCTTCTGAAAGATAATGGCGTTACAGAAAAAGAACTCAAAGCCGCCATCCGTCAACTCAGGAAAGGATCATCTGTCAGCAGTCAGACGGCAGAAGAAACCTATAATTCCCTGAATAAATATGCTCGTAACCTTAATGAATTAGCCCGGACCGGCAAACTTGATCCTGTTATTGGCCGTGATGAAGAGATTCGCAGGGTGTTGCAGATCCTTTCGCGAAGAACCAAGAATAACCCGATCCTTATCGGTGAACCAGGAGTCGGGAAAACGGCTATTGCAGAAGGACTGGCTCACAGGATCATTGACGGCGATGTTCCGGAGAATCTGAAGTCAAAACAACTTTTTTCATTGGATATGGGATCCCTTATTGCCGGGGCTAAATACAAGGGGGAATTTGAAGAAAGACTGAAGAGTGTGGTCAAGGAAGTCATTTCTGCAGAAGGCGAGATCATTCTTTTTATTGATGAGATCCACACCCTTGTCGGCGCAGGCGCGAGCGAAGGCGCCATGGATGCAGCCAATATCCTGAAACCTGCACTTTCACGGGGTGAGCTTCACGTTATCGGGGCCACTACACTCAAGGAATATCAGAAATACTTTGAAAAAGACAAGGCGCTTGAACGTCGTTTTCAGCCGGTAATGGTCAATGAACCTGAAACACTGGATGCCATCTCTATCCTCCGCGGGATCAAAGAAAAATATGAAACACACCACCATGTAAGGATCAAAGATGAAGCCATCATTGCTGCCGTGGAGCTTTCACAGAGATACATCTCCGACCGTTTCTTACCCGATAAAGCCATCGACCTGATCGACGAAGCTGCTTCAAAACTCAGGCTGGAGATCAACTCGGTGCCGGAAGAACTGGAAATCATCGAACGGAAGATCCGTCAACTGGAAATTGAACGCGAAGCTATAAAACGGGAGAAAGATGAGGAAAAGCTCAGAGCCCTGAATGAAGAGATAGGGAATCTTACCGAGGAACGAAACAGGTTGAAGGCCAAATGGCAGTCGGAAAAGGATCTGGTAGAGCAGATCCAGGCAAAGAAGAACGAGATCGAGAACCTGAAATTTGAAGCTGATGGAGCCAACCGGAGCGGGGATCTCGGGAAAGTAGCAGAGATCAGGTACGGGCATATCCCGGCAATAGAGAAGGAAATTGCCAGTTTGAAAGAAAAACTCACTGTTATCCAAAAAGATTCCGCCATGGTCACCGAGGAAGTGGACGCCGAGGCGGTGGCTGAGGTAGTTTCACACTGGACAGGGATCCCTGTCAGCCGTATGCTTCAAAGCGAGAAACAGAAA
>CAZUYY010000658.1:0-1845 GCA_964624935.1 uncultured Prolixibacteraceae bacterium | reverse complement strand
GCCATTTCACTATCTCGCCATTTCTTTTCTCGTCACGAAACTCCCCGCCCCGAATTAATGGCGCTAACATAGCTTATTATTTGTATTTTCTATAAGCACCTTTTTTTGTTCTTCTTGGGTATTGTCTGCCTTGTTTTCTTTTAATAACATGCTTAAGGATTTTTTTTCTCAGTTTTGCCATATCTACCTGGAGACCATCTGGTGTAAACTCTACCTTTTCTGTCAATAAGAATATCCTTATTATTCTCAAAGAATTCTTGAATGATATCTCTTTCGGGGGAAAAAGCAGTCTCTTCGGTTGACTGCATTATTACCTTTTTTATCAGGTTATAGGCAATGAATGCCGAGATAAGCTCCTTTTTGACAATATCTTCCGTTTTTCCTCTAAGTACATTGACATCCATTATTGTTTTTATTTCACGTATTGTTATTTCAATATCCCATCGTGTAAAATATTTTAGGATTATTTCACTCGCAGGAATATTCTTATCCATCCATGTGGTGTATATAACCAGTGTGTTAGCACCATCAGGAGAAAGAAAAGACAATCTTCTAAGTAATAATTTCACTGGTAAGATTTCACTCTCGGGTAACCAATTCGGATGCTCATTTTTTTGTACTTCAACTATTTCATCGCCTTTTGCGATCGCTTCTACGACAGTATATTTTTTTATTCTTTTGCCTGGAACAATTAGATCAAAGCCTTGTTTTCTGGCCAATGCAAATAATGCATAACAGTTATACAAATCATCAGCCAGCAAAAGACTATCCTTTGGAATACTTTTTATTAATTGGTAAATCAAGGACAATTCTGATGAATGCCTGTCTGATAAAGCATAATCATGAATAAATCCACTGCCTTGTTCTATTATGGCTTGTATCAGTCCCTGAGGATAGCTATCTTTATGTCCTTTATCATTGTGGTTGACATTGTAAATCTTCCGAAGTTCCTCCGTGTCTTGCATTTGAACATAAGTGCCATCCGTGATAAAAGTTCTCTTTCCATGCCATAATGCTGTTGAACTGTCATTCTCTTTTGTTTTATTAAATAGTTCCTGAAATAATTCGAATTTTATCCGCTTCCTTGCTTTTGAATATCCTGCAGTATTGACTGATATTTCAGAAATTTTACTTTTGGGTACTTTTACCTTGTACTTTTTCTTTGGACCTCTACGAACTTCAATGTTTTTCAAATCCTCCATTTTCTCCCGCTCAATTGCTGCTTCCGCTTCATTAATTATTCGCACAGATTGATTTTGATGAATCTTGCTAAAAATGTTTACTGCATTTTGAAGTGTCTTATCTGATTGGGTAGAAGAGTATACCATAGCCAAGATCGTGTTTTCGGGACTATACACTCTATCCCTGGTACCTGAAGTATCAAACTGTTCTATTACTTCAAATGGAAAAACACTGTACATCCCTTGAAAATAGTCTGCTCTAAAGAATTTTCTTAATTGGTTGCTCCACTCTAATGATTGGTTTGGTGTCATAATCTTTGGTTTTAATTATTTGCCAAAGATAATAATAATTATATTATGTTAGCGCCATTATCCCCCAAGAGGGAGGGGAGTTTCAAAACGCGTAAAGATGATAATTATTTTGAAAAGTAAAACAAAAAGACTAATTTCGCCGCCCGAAATGAAAGATTTGGCCCGTTCGTCTAGGGGTTAGGACGTCAGGTTTTCATCCTGGTAACAGCGGTTCGATTCCGCTACGGGCTACGTAGTTCAAGTGTAAAATGTAAAATGTAAAGTGCAAATTGTTTTATACTTCAGACCTCAAAATTCTAACATTACACTTGGATTGGGTATTGGGTATTAGGTGTTGGGTATTGGAATTATT
>CAZUYY010000657.1:0-1848 GCA_964624935.1 uncultured Prolixibacteraceae bacterium | reverse complement strand
CTTGGGGGAGGGGCCGGGGGTGGGGTTCTTACTCCCCTCCCTCTTGGGGGAGGGGTCGGGGGTGGGGTTCTTACATTTTCCGGATACCACAATTACGATTTCGCCTTTGATGGATTTATCTTTAAAATGTTTTTCCAATTCTTCCAATGTTCCCTGTATGTTTTCTTCATGGATCTTCGATAATTCACGTGATACGGAGGCAAGGCGGTAGGGACCAAAAAAAACGGTAAACTGTTCCATTGTTTTTGCCAGCCGGTGCGGGGATTCGTAGAAGACAAGGGTGCTTTCTTCTTCTGCCAGTTTCAATAATCTTGTCTGCCTTCCTTTTTTATGGGGGAGGAAGCCTTCAAAGATAAAACGGTCGCACGGAAGACCCGAATTTACCAGTGCAGGGATCAATGCGGTTGGGCCCGGAAGGCATTCAACAAGTATATTTTCTTTCATACACTCCCTTACCAGGAGAAATCCCGGATCGGAGATTCCCGGCGTACCAGCATCACTCACCAGTGCAATCGTGCTTCCTTCCTTCAGCTTTTCGATAACTGTATATACTGATTTATGTTCGTTGAAAGCATGATGGGACGATAGTTTATTCTCGATACCATAATGTTTCAACAAAATTTGGGTTTTCCGGGTATCTTCAGCCAGCACAAGATCCACTTCCTTAAGAATGCGGATAGCCCGGAGTGTAATATCCTCTAGGTTTCCGATGGGAGTTGGAACGATATAAAGCTTTGCCATTTGCTTTATTTGTTCATAACGAGTTTGAATCCGATTCCATGAACGTTGATCAATTCAACGGATGGATCTTCTTTGAGGTACTTTCTGAGTTTTACAATGTAAACATCCATGCTACGGGCATTGAAATAGCTGTCATCATTCCAGATCTTGTTTAGAGCCGTGCTGCGTTCAAGCACTTCGTTTGCATTGCAGCATAATAAACGAAGAAGTCCGGCCTCCTTTGAAGTGAGTTTCTGTTCTTTTCCTTTTATGGATAAAATCTGACGGTTAAAATCGAAATGATACCTGCCAATCTGAAAAATGGTCTCATTCTCAGCAGTCCGTCCGGATTCTTCCGTCCTGCGAAGGATTGCCTGCAGCCTCATTAATAATTCCTCCATGTTGAAGGGTTTTGTCATATAATCATCAGCACCGGTTTCAAAGCCCTTCAACTTATCTTCCTGCAAAGTTTTCGCAGTGAGGAACATGATCGGAATTTTAGGGTTTGAGGAATGGATCTCTTTTGCTACAGAGAAACCATCCCTTACCGGCATCATGATATCGAGAATGCAAAAATCAAATTCTTTCTTCTGAAATACATCGACCGCCTCCTGGCCATTGATGCAAAGTGTGGTTGGATATCCCTTTACATCAAGGAAATTCTTAAGGATATTACCGAGATTACGATCGTCTTCTGCAAGAAGAATACGCGCATGATTTTTTTCCATTGCTTGGTTTTAGATATGGTTATTGATCATTCTGTAAATGGCAGGAAAACCTTGAATTTGGTTCCTTTATTGATTTCGCTGTCAATGCTTATCCTTCCATGGTGTTCTTCAACGATTGCCTTGACATAACTAAGACCCAATCCAAATCCCCTCACATCCTGAATATTTCCCGTCGGGACACGGTACAATTTATCAAATATTTTCTTCTGTTCCCCTTTGCTGATCCCAATACCATGATCTTCAATCGTCAGTAGAATGCCATTGGAGGTGTTTTCAGTTCTTATAGTTATAACGGGTTTTCTGGGCGAATATTTGTTTGCATTATCCAAGAGGTTATAAACAAGATTTGTAAGATGTACCTTATCACCCATCAGAACCGGGTTTGTCGCTCTGCATTGTT
>CAZUYY010000656.1:0-1850 GCA_964624935.1 uncultured Prolixibacteraceae bacterium | reverse complement strand
CAGAAGGGATCAGTTCCCGGATTTAGAATACAGGTTGAAGAAGTTTCATGAACAACACCCCTGATCAAATTACAAATTACGATTTACGAATTCGTAGACCTGAAGGATGAGTTTTGACTTCTGACTTTCTTCTTCCGATTTCCGATCTCTACTTTCTTACTTCCACCCTCCGAATGCTAAATTAAACCGGTTCTAAATTGATCGTTTTTCCTTAAAAAACAAGGGAATATTAGCCTTTTATTTGAGAAATTTTCTGTAATTTCGTGGTGTCGATACCGATAAACTGATTTAAATCTTGAAAATTTATGGCAAAAATCAAGGGTGACATCGTTATTAATGTAGAACGATGCAAGGGTTGTGAAGTTTGCATTGCCTCATGCCCCTTTTCCGTGATCGCTATGACCAAGGAAGTAAATGGCAAAGGATATCACTATGCAATTAAAGTAAATAACGATTGCACTGGTTGCATGAATTGTGCTGTTGTTTGTCCTGATGGCGTTATCACGGTTTACAGGGCTAAGGTTCCCACAGAATAAAAAATAAAAACTATTATAGAATGGGTGAACTCAGATTAATGAAAGGCAATGAGGCCGTTGCAGAAGCAGCGATCCGTGCCGGATGCGACGGGTATTTCGGATACCCAATCACACCCCAGTCAGAAATTATGGAATACCTGATGGCAATGAAGCCCTATGAAACGACGGGGATGGTTGTATTGCAGGCAGAGAGTGAAGTTGCCTCAATTAACATGTTATACGGTGGCGCCGGAACAGGAAAAATGGTGATGACTTCTTCATCAAGTCCAGGCATCAGCCTTATGCAGGAAGGTATCAGTTATATGGCCGGAGCTGAATTGCCAGCATTGCTCGTAAATGTTGTCAGAGGCGGACCCGGGCTTGGCACGATCTAGCCTTCACAAGGTGATTATTTTCAGGCTGTAAAAGGTGGCGGGCATGGAGATTACAGGATAATCGTCCTCGCTCCTGCTTCAGTTCAGGAGATGGCCGACTTTGCTAAGCTGGGGTTTGAACTTTCTTTTAAGTACAGGACACCGGCAATGATCTTATCCGATGGAGCCATCGGACAAATGATGGAAAAAGTGGAATTATTTGACCCAATCTCACGAAGGACGGAAACTGAAGTGATTGCGCAATGTCCATGGGCTGCCACAGGTAAACCAAAAGACAGGAATCATAATATAATAACCTCTCTTGATCTTGATCCGGCGGGACAGGAAAAATTAAATTTGAAACTTCAGGCAAAATACAGACAAATTGAAAAAGATGAAGTCAGATATGAAATGATCTCCTGTGAAGATGCTGAATACATCTTCGTCGCCTTCGGACTATCTGCGCGTATCTGCCAGAAATCCATGGATCTTGCAAGAGCCAAAGGCATTAAGGTCGGATTATTCCGCCCTATAACCCTTTATCCTTTCCCTGTACAACCGATTGCGGAACTTGCCAAGAAAGTGAAAGGAATGCTTGTGGTTGAGATGAATGCAGGCCAGATGATCGAGGATGTAAGACTTGCTGCCGGCTGTTCTCTGAAAATTGAACACTTTGGACGCTTTGGTGGTATCATTCCCGCTCCTGATGAAGTGGTTAGAGCTATGGAAAAACAAATAATCGGAGGCTGATATGGAAGAACAATTTGCAAAACTTGATATACGTAAGGACGAAAACATTGTCTATAAAAGAACTGATCTCCTAGTTGACCGTCCGCTCAGTTATTGTCCTGGGTGCGGTCATGGCGTCGTTCACAGGATCCTGATGGAAACTATTGAAGAGATGGGAATACAGGATAAAACAATCGGCATTTCACCGGTTGGCTGTTCTGTTCTCGCTTAT
>CAZUYY010000655.1:0-1850 GCA_964624935.1 uncultured Prolixibacteraceae bacterium | reverse complement strand
TTCCACTGATAAACAGGGGTTGTTCCCGGATTTGTGGGTGTTGCGGTAAATGTTATCGTGGTTCCGGCACAAACGTTGTTTGTTGAGGGTGTAATACTGACTTTCACCGAATCTCCGGGAGTAACGGTGACAGGGAAATCCACGGTATTTCCTGCACAACTTCCTACTTTTGGAGTGATGTGATAGGTGACAATGCCGGGACCTGAAATGTTATCAACGAGTATTTGATTGATGATAAGACCTGAATCGGCGCTGAATCCGGTGATGTTTCCTGAAGTAAGGCTGGCTGTCCAATGAAATGTAGTTCCAGGCGCGGAAGAAGTCAGAACAATATATGTTGAATCCCCCGAACAAATTGATTCAGAAAGCAGGTTGTTGGTAACAGAAGGAACTGACGTAGTCGTAACTATAATTGTATCCGATACCGTACAATGTACATCAGAAACTTTGACCCAATATGTTCCCGACATCTTAACCCAAATTGTCTGTGTACTGTCTCCAGTGCTCCAATCATACCATGCTCTGCCACCCCCTGCATCCAGGAGAGTACTATCACCATTACATATTTCTCTATCAGGCCCAAGATTAACCGGGGTAAAGAAATAATAAGAGATATTTATCGTATCGCTTAAGCTGCAACCTCCTTCTTCAGTAGTTTGAACCCAATAAGTCCCGGGGCTATTCACCCATATTGTTTGAGATGTATCTCCTGTATTCCAGAGGTAAGTATCGCGTCCATAACCTGCATCAAGCAAAGTACTATCACCCGGGCACATCTCCCGGTCAGGGCCTAGGTATAAAGCGATGAAATCGGAGAAGTAGCCTGCCTTGTCATAATCGGAAGTATCAGTGGCATCGGAATCTGAAAATAAAGCAAATTGAAATCTTCCTTTTGTGTTTGTGATTATCTGTGTTAATCCAAGTGGAAAGTTAGCATACGAGCCGGTAGTTGCAGCAACCAATGATCCAAAAGTGCCGGGAACTATAGAATAAGAGTTTGTATCCCAACCAGGCACAGGAGGAGTAAAATAAAAACCAGATAAATAAATTTTTTTTACTATTATCTCAGTGAAAAATACTGGCTCCCCTCTTGGAGGAGTTATTGTATAAAGCACCCTTCTGCTCCCTGCACAGCTTAAAGGTGGAATAACTACCGATGTTGCCTGGGGAGAATATGCCTGAAAGGGAGGTGGGTTTACCGCACCAGGAGAAAAGAAATGGTAAACGAGTATGGGCTTGTTTGATTGAATATGACAAAATTCGCCAAAAACCCCTCCACTTAAATAAATCATTCTTAGGTCAATCGAATCCCCCCGGTTTATCGTTCTTGATATTATCTGTATACTGTCATTGTATACAATTGAGGTTTGGTCTTCAAATGCATAAATATAGATTTCATCTCTTTGAGTTGCAGAAAAATAAGCGCCAAAAGCGAATTCTGTGCCACAAAGTTGCCTGGGTATAAGTTGGGCTCCCGCAATATCTTCCGAGTTATTATCATTTGTACCCGGAATATACACGGCATCATCAGAAATGGTCACAGCAACAGGTTTATTTGAAAAAACGAAGGAGCCTGCGAGATGATTTGTTGAATCGCCTGAAATAGCGCTTCCGTTCCACGTCTGCCCGTGGTTTAAAGTGATTCTGATCGTATCCGAAGCATTATGGCCGACTATTGGTACACGAGGTACAATCTGTATCAGTGTTGAGTCTTCGGTTGCCACAATCTCAAAAGAATTTAGTGCAGGGGGATCGGAATATTCATAATTTGAAAAATGTTGCTGGGAGGGAATGATAAATTCATAACCCAATGCATTATTGCCTTTTAAGGTATATCCTTCGGAGTTAAT
>CAZUYY010000654.1:0-1851 GCA_964624935.1 uncultured Prolixibacteraceae bacterium | reverse complement strand
TCGTAACATCCATGTTGATCTCTGATGATCATACTAACAACATAATTCCCCTCATTCTTGTACTGGTGAACCGGATCCTTTACGTGAGAAGTGTCCTTATTAGAAGAAGCCTCACCAAAGTTCCACAACCAGTTAATAATGTTGGCTGTATCAGCAATCAGCGATGAATCCTTGAAATAAGTAGGATTACCACTGCAGGCTACGGAATGATTAAATATTGCCGTTGGGATCTGGAATACTCTTGTTGGTTTGGTTATTGAATCTTTACAACCAAACCGGTTCATTACGACCATCCTGACATTGTATGTACCGGCTGAATCATATTTAAATGCCGGGTTTTTCAGGGCAGAGGTGTCTTTCGATCCGGCATATGATTCGCCAAATATCCATTTCCAGGTCACATTAGAAGTACCAAAAATATTTGAAGTGTCCCGGAATAAAGTGACTTGCTCCCTGCAGACGGAAGGATTAGAGAAATAGGCCAATGGCGTCGGGTGAATCACAATAGCATGTAAGATGGAATCAACAAAGGTCCGACCGGAGGCAGGTACTGTTGCGTGAATGATCAACCTCACATTATACGTTCCCGCACTGGCAAATGTATGATGAATCACAGCAGTATGATGAGTATAAATAGTATCAAGTCCATCACCAAAGATCCAGTGCCATTGGTTTATGATATTAACAGGCAAGGAACTGTCGGCAAAAGCAATATTGTATCTTGCACACAATAATGTGTCACTATTCGTGTATGATGCAAAGATACAAGGGTATAGTTCAGCTGACTTGGTCAGGGTATCAAAACATCCGAAACTGTTTACCACCCTGAGACCTACCTGGTAAATATTCTGTATCAAGTAAATATGAGATGTATCTCCTGAGCCAACAGATCCCGGTATTGTATCTATTGTACCATCTCCAAAGCTCCATATCCAATCACGGATAGAACCACTGCCCGGTGAACTCGAATCTTTGAACTGGATGACACTATCACAAGGCACTGAAATTACAGAGAATGAAGGTGCAGGTAAGGCATGTACCGTCACATTTCGGTAAATGCTATCGGCACAATTATCCGAGTCTGTTGTTTTCAGTCCTACAACATAAATTCCGGGCTGTGTGAAGGTATGGTTTGGAGCGAATTGATGCGAAATATTATTTGCCCCTGAATTTGGATCGCCAAAATTCCATGTTGTAGTATAAAGGCTGTCGCCTTTGGCAAGGTCAACTGCCGTAAAATGAGTCGGAGTTTTATAACAAACCGTATCATTCGTAAAAGTAAAGGCATATCCGGGTTTCACCTGAACACTGTCAATGGTCGTATCCATACACCCATAACTATCGGTCACGATTAAGGTCACCGCGTAGGTTGTGTCGGTAACAGGGAAAATGAAAGTAGGATTTATCAGGGATGAGGTCGATCCCGGCATGAAAATCCATTCATTTTGTACAATAGCTGCACCCACGCCATGCGATTGATTCTGGAATGACACCTCTCCTGCCGGGCAGAAGAAACTGGTGTACGAGAATGCTGCAACCGGGGTCGGGTGAGTTGTAACCGGAATAGTGATGGAATCCTTACAGTTGGCAAGATTGGTCACTGTTTCTGTTACATTGAATGTACTTGCCGTGGTATATTTATGTTTTGGATTCTGAAGTGAGGATGTATCACCGTCTCCGAATTCCCAGAACCAGGCTTTAAGCCCGCTTCCCGGTGCAATCGACAAGTCTGTGAAAGCGGTTGAATCATTTACACAGGCAACAGATGCACTGAACATCGCCACAGGCTTTGGATTAACTACAATCTGTTTCGTTGTATCATGCGCACAACTGTTCGAGTTCGTAACTGTT
>CAZUYY010000653.1:0-1851 GCA_964624935.1 uncultured Prolixibacteraceae bacterium | reverse complement strand
ATAAACATCCATACAGTGTAGGCAGATATGAAATTCTGGCGCCGTTGTTCACTTCTCCCAACCGGATCATAAAAGTGACTGCAATGGTCTGGTCTCCCGGGATGAAATCAGGATCAACCCTCGTGGTAGAAATAAGGTCAGGAGATCAAAAACTGAGCTACAATTCATTTTACCTTGCTCCTTTTGTTCAGGCCGATCAATGGACCCCTGTCGAAGCAGCATTTTATGTTCCGCGGGATATACCTGAAAATAGTATCGCTAAAATCTATTTTTTCAATAATGCCGGGAGTGTACCCCTATTTATTGATGATATAAAGATCGACTTTCTTTCATTGAAGGATGAACAACAATATACCTTTATGGAAGGGATAAAATTGCCGGTAAAATGAAGCGTACCATGTATATTATCAGGATCCAGGGAACGAAAAAGATCCCCGATTATGTCCAGATCAGGGATGAGGATTTCACACTGATAGCATATTTCCGGGTAAATAATCCGACGCGTGCATTAAGGCGTTGTAATCTGCTGGATAAAATGGAAGAGATCCTGGCCATCGCCACCAATCTTCCCTATGGTGAAATGCGGAAGTTGGAATTTTAACAGAGGCTGTTCAGAAACTTTACTTATTTTTGGCTCATCAATCACGAATTTCATGGAGAATAATGTCATCATCAAATTTGATAAAGTATCAATCTACCAGAACGAGAATCTGATCCTTGCCAACATTAACATTGAGGTCGATAAAGGTGAATTTGTCTATCTCATCGGGAAGACAGGAAGCGGGAAAAGCAGCCTGTTAAAAACGCTTTATGCCGATCTGGAAGTAAAGAACGGGAATGCGATGGTTGCAGGTTTTGATCTGAGAACCCTTCGAACCAAGGAAATTCCCTTTCTCAGAAGAAAACTGGGTATCGTTTTCCAGGACTTTCAGTTGCTGATGGACAGGACAGTTGCCGAAAATCTTTTCTTTGTCATGCAGGCAACGGGATGGAAAAACAAGAAGGATATACAGCGCAGGATGCATGAAGTTTTGGCCAAAGTTAACCTTGAAACCAAGGGTAACAGCATGCCTCACAAACTTTCCGGAGGAGAACAACAGCGGGTAGGCATTGCGAGGGCGTTGGTAAACGACCCTGAGATCATCCTTGCCGACGAGCCTACTGGAAACCTTGACCCTGAGACCTCAGAAGGAATAATCGGACTTCTCTTCGACATCTCAAAGACAGGTAGTGCTGTATTGATGGCTACCCACAACTACAATTTCTTTGAAAAGTTTCCGGCCAGAACGTTACGATGTGACGCAGGAAATATCCATGAATTCAATTAGTCGCCAAGTGTCGCCACCATCACAGCTTTGATCGTATGAAGACGGTTTTCAGCTTCATCGAACACGATCGAGGCAGGTGATTCAAAAACCTCTTCTGTAACTTCCATGCCATTGATCCCGTAACGGGTAAATATATCCTTTCCGACTTCAGTATCAGTGTTATGGAATGCCGGAAGACAATGCAGGAATTTTACTTTCGGGTTGCCGGTTCTTTCCATAAGCGCTTTGTTTACCTGGTATGGCAACATCTCACGGATGCGTTCTTCCCACAGGCTTGGCGCTTCGCCCATGGAAACCCAAACATCGGTATAAATAAAATCGACGCCTTTCACTGCGGCATTTACATCCTCTGTCACAAGGATCTTTGCACCCGTTTCTTTAGCTATCTCTTTGCATTGGTCGATCAGTTCCTTTGCCGGCCAATATTTTTTCGGAGCAGCAGCACGAAAATCCATGCCCATCTTTGCAGCGCCTGCCATCAATGAATTGGCCATGTTGTACCTTGCATCGCCGCAATAGCAGA
>CAZUYY010000652.1:0-1854 GCA_964624935.1 uncultured Prolixibacteraceae bacterium | reverse complement strand
ACATCCGTTACATGCCCCGGCATCAAAAGTGGTTGAATCGCCGAGGCATATTGTTTGGTTGGGGCCAAGAGATACCAGATGATTTGAAAGAATAGTAATTGTTTGCGAGGCTGTATCGGTGCGGTTATCGATATGTCTTACATATAATTCAACGGTATAAGTTCCGGCAGTGGAATAAATATGGGAGGAGTTTTGCAGGGTTGAATAGTTTGCAGAACCTGAGGCCGGATCACCGAAGTCCCAGTGAATACTGTCGGCCTGAGGCCAGATAGCAGGGTTGAAATTTACAGGATCCCACTGACATTCTCCTGTATAATTAATAATCACATAATAACGTTCCACATAATGCGGAAACCCATAAATACAAGGATTTCCAGCTAAATACACAGCATTTTCCATGAAATTACATAAAGTTCCTTGTGAGGAAGGATTATTGATCACACATAATGAGTCGACACCCGCTTCAGTCCCATATATCTTGTGGTCAGGACCTCTTTGTAACCAACAACCAATGAAAAGATGTCCTATAAATGTCCTGCTTTGCATAAATGATAATGAATCCGTTTTTGTTGCATCAAACTGATAAAGCTTTCCTCCTCCAGCCTCACTTGTTGTGGTATAAAGATATTTTGAGTCGATTGAGAATTCCAATCCACTATAACCAAGTGGATCATTAAAGAAAAACAAAGACGTAACTTGTCCTGTCAAAGTATTAAAATTACAATATTCAACACTATCGTCATATATAAAGACAAGTCTTTGTCCATCCGGAGATACCCTTAGGGAACCGGGAAATGCAGCGTAATATAAATGATGATTGAAACGGCTGGGACTTTGAACCGGTACCGGGTTTATTCCAGCCGAAGTAATTGAATAAGCCAGATAATTAGTATTTGAGTTAGAATTATGCAAAATCAGCCATATATCACGATTGTTCTGTTGTCTTGCAGCCGTCATTGACAATGGACGGTTATTCGTGCTCATCAGAGGTATGTTTTTCTGTCCTGAAACCACATCCCCCAACCCACCATCAAGCCGCATGTTGATGACTGAATAACGTAGTCCCCAAGTGCTGTCCGGGTAAGGGTGAATCCAATTATTCATGGTAAATAGGTAATAGGAACTATCGTCTCCAACTTCTTTGATAGCCAAGACAGATTGATTGATGTTCACATCACTTATGATTCCTGTTCCATTCGGCATCAGTTGTTGTAACCGGTTATATACCTGCAGCCCATCTGTATAGAATAACAGGTTTCCGAGTGAATCAGAAATACAGGCAGATTCATGGTAGATATAAAGCATATTATTTGTCAATGCAACAGGAAATCCGGAATTAAAAGTAATACCGGCATAATCACCAAAATACCAATTATTAAATTCACCCTGGGAAAATAAAAAAGAAGGAAGTAAAAAATAAAGAAAAAAAAAGACCATCTTCCCGCCAAATACAGCTTTTCTTTGTTTTTTATTCCTTTCTTTGAGTGTCATAATTACATTATTCAATAAGTGATAAGAACAGACTTAATGCAAAATGACTTTTATTGTCTGAGACCCATCGGTAAGTTGATAATCATACAAACCTGAATCACGTTGTGTCGCAGTGCATGTAGTTGGAGGATTCTGCTCCCTGTAAACTGTAACGACAATTGTGTAATCAGGATCCGATACCTGTGGAAGAGTAGTACAGGGATAAGAGATAACATTCGGTCCAAGAGATAAAGGACAGTAATAATACGAGCAATAATCGGTCCCTCCGAGTACGATATAACAACTGATACAATAACCATCAGTCCAAACACCAGAACATGAATCAGTAATATTCACATTAAAGTCAATTGTAACTGCTTTGGT
>CAZUYY010000651.1:0-1854 GCA_964624935.1 uncultured Prolixibacteraceae bacterium | reverse complement strand
GTCGGAGTGACCGCAGCCGGTGAAATGCGTTTGGCTGAATCCCATGATAGTACCGTCATCATAGTGATACCCGGCACACCATTTGTAACTCTGCCTAAAATAACGGGTATTTGTTTCAGGTCCGGGCTGTATCATCCCGAATGGTACACTCGGTCCGGGATATGTGTGTCCATAAGTGCCTGTGCCTATAAATGGATTTACATACTTACATAAATCTTCGACTGTTGAACTTGTCCTGTTGCAGGAAACAAAAATTAAGGACAGGAGAACCGAAATCAGGATCCATAGTTTTTTCATCGTTTGATAGTTTTTGTGGATTAATATTCTACACTTTCTAAACCGCAACATTTCTCCCATTTTAAGAAGAATTTGGTGGTAGTTCTAACTCCCCTCCCTCTTGGGGGAGTTGTCGGGAGTGAGGTCATTAAGGTCTCAATCTTAATCCGAAGTCAGTTTCACCGGGATCATGACCATCATAAATCCTTTGTGGGCAAGGCGGTTCTGTAAAGTAAGCTGAGTCTGATTATGAAGCATCCTTGTGAGAGACGAAGGTCGGGCAAAGATCGGGTTGCCGACAAAGAAAATAACTCTGTGGTATTTCTCGACCACAGTTTTGGAGAGTTCCTTAACCTCATCAGCGACGTCAGTACCTATGGCATAATAACTGTCGGCAAAGCATCCGTAAGCGCGGGCAAGTTCTTCATATTTTTTTAGATTTGACTTCACATGTTCTTCCAGATTCTGAAGTTCCTCTTCTCCCTTGAATGTACCCGTATCAACCATTCCAACAGAAATAAAAACAAAGTTCTTATAGCTTTCAAAGTCCTCACGAATCTTAAGGAAGGTATTAATACCAACGCCATTGAAACTTTCCACGCAAATACAGGCGGTATGAGCATCCGGATTAAATTCGGGTAATTTCATGCTTGATTTTTCCCAGCAATGCATTGCTCCTTCTACCTGCTTGAACATTTTATGATCCAGCCTGCCAATCAGTTTTGAAGCACGGTCGTAATGATTTCTGACCCTTACTACGAAAAAGATAAGGCTGGATGTTATAAGGATTGTGAGCCAGCCACCCTCTGTGAATTTAATAAAGAGAACCGTGGATAATATACTTACAGTAAGTATCAAACCAAGACCATTAATGATAAGTTTTGGGATCCAGCTTCCTTCTTTTCTTTTTACCTGCCACCAATGCCTTACCATTCCAGCCTGGGAGAGCGAGAATGTTATAAACACATTGATACTATAAAGGACTACCAATGTAGTGACTTTGCCCCCCGTAACCAGTAGTATAAAAGAGGCTGCGACAGCCATCAGGATCAGGCCATTCTGAGTCACAAGGCGGTCGGATAGAACGGAGAAACGTCTTGGAAACCAGTTGTCCTGTGCCATGTTTGAAATCACCCTCGGGCCATCGAGAAAACCAGTCTGTGCCCCTACAAATAAGAGGGCTGCTTCAGAAAGCAGGGTTATGATCACAAAGGGTTCGCCAATCCACCTGCTCCAGCCTGCCGACATGGTTTCGAGCAGGTTGGCATTCATGGTCTTGCCTGGTATATGCTTCAGATGAAAGATAGAATACGCCGCCAACAGTCCCAATACGGTAATTCCCAATGAAAAGGCCATCAGCCGCATGGTATGAATCCCTGTTTTCGTCCTCGGTTCCTTCAGGATCACCATGGAATTGGATACAGCCTCAATCCCCGTATAGGTTCCGGCACCCATACTGTAAGCCCTGGCGAGTATCAGTAACACAGCGAAAGTTCCCAGGCTGTTGCCTGCCTGTTTGAATTCCCTTGTAGCATCCGGAACAAGGCTGACGAATTCTTTGGTGTGAAAGAATATGGG
>CAZUYY010000650.1:0-1856 GCA_964624935.1 uncultured Prolixibacteraceae bacterium | reverse complement strand
GATTGGGAACAGACTCGATAACGGTGACATGGAATTCTGCAGGGCTGCAAGATGTCGATGTCAACGATACTGATCAGTACGGATGTACCGCCTATGGGCCGACTTTCTTTACTGTGACTGTAGAACCACTGCCAGGGACACCAAGCAACATTATCGGCCCTACGCCGGTATGCAGAGGAGCAACAGGATTGGTTTATACTGTTCCTCCTGTCCCTGGCGCCACTTCGTATGTCTGGGCGTTGCCGCCGGGGTTCCCGGTTATTTCGGGGAGCGGGACGAATACCATCATTGTCAATATTGATACCAATGCTTCCACAGGAAATATTGTTGTCTATGCGACCAATCTTTGCGGATCGGGTCAGCCTTCTCCGCCTTTTACGGTTGTTGTGACTAAACCACCGACCGGAAATGCAGGTCCGGAAGGATTGACCTGTGAGAGGAATCCTTTCACGGTCACACAGGCCACGGCGACAAATTATACTGCCATTCAATGGTACTCAAGCGGAACAGGAATTCTGACCGGATCTACTACTTTATCTCCGACCTATACTCCTGCACAGGGAGAAACCGGCCCGGTGACCCTGACGATGATTTTATACGGGACTACCCCGTGCGGGAATGATACCTCAAGCATGACTCTTATTATTGAGCCGAAAGCCACGGTCGATGGCGGAGGGAACCAAAGTACCTGCGGACAGACGCCTGTACTATTATCGGGATCGACTGCATCGTATTACCAGACCCTGCTTTGGACGACAACCGGTTCAGGGGTATTCAATGATCCCACGATCCTTCATCCCACATATACACCCGGAGCTACTGATATTACTGCCGGCAGTGTTTTTCTGACGTTGCATGCAACATCGGTTACACCTTGTCCCCCTGATTCAAGCAGGGTTTTACTGACAATCAGCAAGCCGGTTTATGTGAATGCAGGACCCGACACTACGGTATGTCAGGATCAGCCGTTCTTATTAAGCAGAGCCATAGCCAGCGGTTATTCAACGATAGTATGGTCAACTACGGGGGACGGGACATTCAATGATCCGACTATTTTAAATCCTGTTTATACTCCGGGGAATGAGGATATAGTTCAGGGTAAGGCGGTATTAGTGATCACTGCGCAGGGAAGTTATCCATGTTCACCGGCGACGGATTCCATTGTACTTACCATCATCAGAAAACCCACGGTTCATCCGGGGCCTTACGGCGCTATTTGTCAAGGAATGACCTATACAGTTGCCGGTGTGACCGCTTCTTATTTCAACTATTTCACATGGGAAACCAACGGAAAGGGAGACTTGTCAGGGACAGCCACTCTTTCGCCGGTATATACTCCCGGGGCTGGTGAAACCGGAACCGTGATGATGACATTGAAGGTCTTCGGTTATCCCAACTGCAGTGACAGTATTGTTTCATGTCAGATAAAGGTCAATATTTACACTCCGGTGGTTGTAAATGCAGGAGAGGACCAGACGATAAATTATGGCAGCACGGCAATGCTTCAGGCGGCAGCAAGCGGAGGCACGGGGAACTATGGCTATAAATGGGAACCCTCATCGCTGGTGCCAGATGATACTCTCAGGACGGCTCAAACAATACCTCTGATGAAGGACACGATCTTTATTGTCACCTGTACCGACAGGATCACCGGTTGCACGGCTTCGGACACCATTAAAATCAATATCGGTCCCGGTGAGGGATTGGATAGTTGTATTGTTATTCATAATGTCATCACGCCAAATGGCGACGGGTTAAATGATACGTGGATCATTGATTGCATTGAAAATTTCCCGGATAACAGTGTGCAGATCTTCAACCGGTGGGGGGACAGGGTCAACAATTTTACTCATTAT
>CAZUYY010000649.1:0-1858 GCA_964624935.1 uncultured Prolixibacteraceae bacterium | reverse complement strand
TAATACTTAAAACCACAAACGGCGGCGCTCTGTGGACAAATCAGACTTCAGGTGCTTCCTATCCGGTAAATTCTGTTTATTTTACAGACCCAAATACAGGTTATACCGTTGGTGATGGAGTAATTTTAAAAACCTCGGATGGCGGCGCTCTTTGGACAAGCCTGACTTCCGGAACATTATACAATTTAAATTCGGTTTATTTTACAGACGAAAATACAGGTTATGCGGTTGGGGGTAATAACTGTGATTGGAAAAATGGAGATATTGGTATAATCCTTAAAACCACAAACGGTGGAACTCTTTGGACAAGCCAGACTTATGGAAGTTTATATCCTCTGAATTCTGTTTATTTCATCAACGCCGATACGGGATACGCCGTTGGCTGTTACGGAACCATCTTAAAAACAACAAATGGCTTTGCCGGTTGGACCATGTGGACATCAGATTCCCCTGAACTTTATTCGGTTTATTTTACGGATGCAAATACAGGATATATTGTCGGTGAGTTTGGTACAATACTGAAAACAACAAATGGCGGCGCTGTATGGACAGTTCAGTATTCGGGAATTAATGGTGATTTAAGATCAGTTTTTTTTACCAGTGCAGATACAGGATTTGCAGTCGGGGACGGTATATTACAAACAACAAATGGTGGTGCAACATGGTTGCTCGATAATGGTAGCGGTGGTAGTTTGAATTCGGTTTATTTTACAGATGCAAATACAGGCTATGCCGTTGGGGATGGTGGCACTATTATAAAAACAACAAATGGTGGTATGCAATGGACAAGCCAGACTTCCGGAACCTGGACTGATTTAAATTCGGTTTATTTTACGGATGCAAATACTGGCTATGCCGTCGGAGGAAGTTCAAATAACTGGCCATATGGTGGTATTTTGCTTAAAACAACGAATGGTGGCATTCTGTGGACAATTCAGAATACGGGAACTTCAAACTATTTATATTCTGCTTATTTTCCACAAGCAGATACAGGTTATACAGTCGGTCAAACAGGCACAATACTAAAATCTACAAATGGCGGCGGCTATCCTTTGGGCGTTAATGAAATTCATTCAGCTTCAAATTTGCTGAACATTTACCCCAACCCATCATCGGACAAAATTACGATCGAAACCTGTGAAACACCTGCCAGAGGTCAACTCTCTATTCTGAACCTCAGTGGTCAGGAACTCTTGCAACAAGCCATCACGAATCCTTCAACACAGATTGATATCACTACCTTGCCAAATGGAGTGTACGTTGTAAAACTGAGGAAGGAAAAATCAATACAGATAGGGAAAATAATCAAAGAATAACAGTCTTCAAATAATTAAAACAAATCAAAATATCAGGTTTTCCGGAACAATTCATAAGTCGTCTTGGCTTCAATCGTAAATCGTCAATCAAAAAATTCAATCGTAAATCGAAAATCGTCTAATCGTAAACTATCTTTTCGCTCCGGCGCATCAAAAAATGAAATAGCCTTATTGATATAAACGAATTAAAGCGCAAATAAAAAACACAGAAGGGAGATCAATTTAATGACCTCCCTTCGTGCGGGGGAGCGGTCTCTCGACCCCTCCAATCTTTTTCAAAGTACAAAGATAAAGTATTTTACCGTGCGAAGTCAGATATTATATCAAATATTTTTTATCAACCTTCACTCTTCATTCCCACCCCTCATTGGGTTTTAGGTGTTGGGTATTGGGTTTTAGGCACCGGTAATATCGTAAAACCGATGGTTCTTTCGTGAAAAACGTAGTTCTGTCCTCTGCCGTTGCAAACACAATAACCGCCACATTCGACAGCAACGCTCAAAATGATGATGAAGGTAAAGATCCCGTCAAAGCCTACGGCT
>CAZUYY010000648.1:0-1862 GCA_964624935.1 uncultured Prolixibacteraceae bacterium | reverse complement strand
CCATTGGGTCGCTCTCCTCAAAACTTCTTAATAAGTAATGTATACTTGTAACTCGTATCAGGCTTGTAAATCCTCATTCTGAAATCACCTTGCGGTTTCCGGCAAGGCATATTATCATAAAAGTTAGATCCATTAAAGTATTCCGAAGGATTGATCCATTTGATTGAAGGCGCGGAATTATTAAAGCTTTTAAAATTCATGGTGGTATCCCATGATCCATTGAAGTCCTTATTTTCAAAGGGGATCATAGCATTCTGTGCGCTATCGCTCAGAAATTTGGTAATAGTTGAGTCAACTTTAAACGAACGATTTAGCTGTGAAAAACCCGGGATCAGAAGAATATTGATAAAAATTGCAATAAGAATAACCCTTCTCATAGAAAATGGCTATTAAGGTTTATAATACTGTGCTACTATCGCTTCCAGCTTGCAGGGGCTTTTTTAAGCCCTGTTTTCAGAACTCTTGCAAATATAGATAATATTTGCATGTATGTCAAATACCAGCCTTGCCATTAACTTTATATTAACTTTTCAACTCCCAAAACAACAATCTCGTATCTCTTCACCATCCGTCTTCTGACCTCCGATCTCCCCCCTCCCTCTTGGGAGAGGGGCTGGGGGTGGGGTAGGGCAACCCTCGCGACCACCCTCCAACTGCCGCCCTCCGCAATTGCACGGGCGACCGGTCCGGTCGCCCCTTGCTAGTTCTCATCGTCGCCCCTTGCTAATTCTCATCGTCGTCCCTTGCCGTCTCTAATTGTCACACTTTTAATTCCCACTCGACATAATACCGCTCCTATGGAGCGGATTAAAACCTCATACTCTATTACGTCTACCAAAATATTGCTCCTCCGGAGCAAGTTAATACCGACTGCCGACTGCGAACTGTCGACTCTTTTATTTCAACAATTAACAAGTCCGCCCGTCCACTTGTCCGCCTGTCCGCATTTATCGCGTCACACGTCACACGTCACGCGTCACGACTTCACTCTATTACTTTTGAAAATAAAGGGTACAATCAACCTCATGTGTATTATTTTTGTGCCGGAAATATTAGATCATGAAACACCTGATCCTTCTTTTTGTATTTTGCTCCCTATCCGCAGGTCTGATTCTCTCTGGCTGTGCCAAAAAGAAATCATCCACACTTTACATCCCTGAACAAATGATAGAGTACTCGGTCTTTCAGGCCGGGAGCTATTGGGTTTTCAAAAATGAAATTACTGGGATCGATGATAGTATCTATATTATTTGTCCTCCGATCCATGGGTTCTCGAATATTTCTGGTATGGAGGGTGGACAGATTTGGGAAGGTTATAATATTGTTTATAGTGGTTCATTATTCCAGGAAGGGATGGTTTACCCTTCCGAATATGACATGATATTCAAACACGGTATTATTCCTGAAGAACCGTGTCCGTGTCTGATGTCTTTGAGTTTCCACCCTGGATTTACTGACGCAAATATCCCCTATCTGTTTAAGAATCTTGAATATTTTGACTCATTGAAAATTAATAATAATATGTTTTACCAGGTTCTTCATACTCAATGGAAATGGACTCATTCACAGGGTGACACTACGACAGCCGACTATTTTCTTGCAAAATCAATAGGAATAATCAAGTTGAATCAACGGGACAATAAACACGATACCACATGGACATTGCTCAGGTATCACGTCTATCAATAGTCCAACAACGTCGCAACTCCTCAATTTTCCTGCATTTCTGCATTTCTACACTTTCCATCCTCCATCTTCTATCCTCCATCTTCCTTCCTCCGACTTCTGACCTCCGATCTCCCCCCTCCCTCTTGGGGGAGGGGCCGGGGGTGGGGTTACATTTCGCACTTCGCACTTCGCAC
>CAZUYY010000647.1:0-1865 GCA_964624935.1 uncultured Prolixibacteraceae bacterium | reverse complement strand
ATTATGCATCATGGAAGAAGGAATTTTTCAGATCAGACGAACTGGCGCTCATCTCAAAGGTGCCATTCTTCAATACACCCGGAATTCAGGAAGGAAACGGTCCGAATACGACAGCGTTCCTTCAGAGTCCTGAATCTGAGTCCAAATCCCAGCAGTATTATTCTTTTGAATACGGGGATCTGCATGTCCTGGTACTGAATCCGGGGATTGATCTGAGCCCGGGCAGTCCTCAATATGAATTTGCCAAGGCAGACCTTGCCGCTGCCGCCACATCCTGGAGGATAGTAGTATCAAACACACCTGCATACAGCGCAGGAGGACATGGGGAAGATACCACCATGATAAGAATGACGACTGATCTGTTCGAACCCAACCATGTTGATATGGTGCTATCAGGTCGTTCACATTTTTATCAGCACAACCTTGTGAATGGAATACATCATCTTGTGATTGGTTCAGTAGGCGCTCCTCTGGATGATCCAGAAAAGGCAAACTATACTCTGGTCTCTTTGAAAGATTATAACTGGGCGATTATGGATGTAAAATACGACATTCTTACTCTTACAGTGTATAATGCCAAGAATCAAAAGCTCGACATGGTTCAACTAAAGAAGAGATGATGGGGAGCGGTTCAGTTCTGCAAGATCTCCTTATATATCTCATAATTTTCGTTATCGAAACACACGAAAATCACCTTCTCAGGCACTGGATAATGTTCAAGAAATAGTTTCACTTCGCAGATAGCAATATCCGCGGCAGCCCTTTTCGGGAAATGATAGATGCCGGTACTGATATTTGGGAACGCCACTGTTTTGCAATTATGGGTATTGGCAAGTTTCAGGCTTTCACGATAGCAGGAAGCCAGCAATTGTTCTGCCTTTTCATTGCCGGCATGCCACACCGGGCCAACCGTATGAATAATATATTTTGCCGATAGTTTAAACCCTTTTGTAATTTTTGCTTCACCCGTAGCACATCCGCCCAGAAGCCGGCAAACCTCCAGTAATCCCGGACCTGCTGCCCTGTGAATAGCTCCATCAACACCACCCCCGCCCAGCAGGGAATTGTTTGCCGCATTCACAATGGCATCGACATTAACGGTAGTGATGTCACCCTGGATTAGTTCGATTCTATCTTTCAACATATTTTAGTCATTATAACCCCACCCCCGGCCCCTCCCCCAAGACGGAGGGGAGTTGTAAAAGTACTATTTGAATTATCAAAAGAACTATGAAACAGACTCTAAAATACTACATTTGTAAAAAAATAACTATCTGGTATTATGAACTTTATGAACTTTTGAACTGTTCCTTAAAAACCTTCATGAACTCCGCTGTGATCTCTGAGTTCGTTGCGATGATTTCTTTTCCAAAGATATAGTTTTCCCCTGAATTAAAGTCGGTAACCTTTCCACCCGCATTTTTCACAAGGATTGTTCCTGCAGCCACATCCCAGGGGCTTAAGCCATATTCATAAAATCCCTCAAACCTGCCGCATGCCATATATGCCAGATCGGCAGCGGCAGAACCAAATCTCCTGATGCCATGACAATGTTGCATAAGGTAGCTGAAAAGATTCATATACGAATCAAGAAGTCCATAATCATAATAAGGGAATCCGGTTGCCAGCAGGCTATCTTCCAGCCGGGCTGTTTTAGAGACGCGGATTTGCTTGCCATTCAACCATGAGGGCGCTCCTTTCCAGGTATAAAAACATTCATTTTGGTTTACTTCAAGTACGACTCCAAGTATCACCTCTCTTTTCTCCATCAGGGCAAGGCTGATTGAATAAACAGGGACGCCATGGATGAAATTCGTAGTGCCATCGAGCGGGTCGATAACCCAGGTAAGTTCTTTCATCTCGAG
>CAZUYY010000646.1:0-1868 GCA_964624935.1 uncultured Prolixibacteraceae bacterium | reverse complement strand
TATGACAGGCATACCCTATTTTTTCAGAAAACTGCTATTAACAGTATCACCTGGAAAAATATTCTATAGTTACCTCATATTTCCCTTTGTACATTGTGTTTTTCTGTATCTGGGATTTTACAATTTCTGCTTTGGGATCCTGTTATGTCTCGTCACGGTAAAATATTGGATCTCAAATCAGGAAGAAATCCGGCATACGAAACAACTTGTTATTCTTTTTATTTTATTTCTCCTGACCTGGTTCTCGAACCCACTTCTATTCATTCTTCTCTCAGCCCTTATAGTAATTCATCTCTGTGTTACTGAACTCTTACTATTAAGGCAAAATCATTTCTCAAGCCGGTACTTAATCATAGAAGTCAAAAGAAGGGTTATCCCCTTAATTATAGCTCTAATAATTCCGGCGATCTTTCTTTTTTGGTTCACAGGATCACAATCTTCACTTCATTCGCATACATGGCTGCCGTTCGGAAAGCTTTACTGGTTCTTTCAATTGAATTATCTCATTGAAGGCAGGAATGCATTTCTCCTGTTTTGGATTTATCTTGCCCTGGCCACCGTAATAACTTCATATAGCATATTCAGGGTTTTCAAAAGTCGAGGTGAGCAAGTTTCTGATCATTTTCAAAAAGGATATGGAAGAAGGATTGAAAAAGTCAACCATGTCTGGCTTATTCTTTCGCTTCTGTTCCTGCTGATAATCTATTTCATGGCTCCCGACTCAGCCGGCAGCGCAACATATATCAATCTCAGAATACTTCTTCTTTTCTGGGTTATACTGATTCTTTTCCTTTCGTCAATAAAAATTCCCGATGAAGTTGGAATGGTTGCTGCAGCTCTTGTTCTATTTGTAAACATTTTTGTGTTGTCATCAAATTTTGATGATTTCAGAATCCGGAATCAGGTTGCGGTTGCATGCCAATCCGCATCTTTCGCCATTCCTGAGAACGCTCTTGTACTTCCGGTAAACTTTACCCATGATATTATGCTGGGACATGCTGAAGATTATGTTGCAACTGATCGCAGGATATTATTAACTCACAATTCTGAAGCTGAGACCCGGTATTTTCCAGTAATCTGGAAAAACAATGTTCACCCGGACTTTTATATTGGTTTGCAATCCCCTGCAACCGATTCTCTTCTAAACAAGAAAGACTGTAAAAAGCCTGCTTTCCGGATTGCTTTTATTTTTATAGTGACTGACCCATCGAGGGAAAACACATCCGTTGTAAATGAATTCACGCGCAAAATAGAAACCGCATACAGGATGGTTTTCTCGAATGGCTACTGCAAGGTTTTCAGATTGAAATAATCAGCCTTGGCCGGAGCAAGCTGACCACCTCATCCCATTGATATTTATTGTGGCAGGGTGGTCAATCAAAATCGGTGGAGGGTGTTCAGTTTGACCGTTTTCTTCATTTTATAGGACACATACGAAAAAAACCGACAAGATGTTGCACTATAAGGCAACATTTGTTATCTTTGCAAAATGAACATAAAACAGAGGTACAGGACAATTATTTTTTACAAGAACTATTTTGAAGATTTCTTTTTAGAGCAGAGTAACAAAGTAAAGAATAAAATTATCTGGACATTTGATTTAATTGAGGAATTACCTCGTGTTCCAGAGATGTACCTTAAACACATCCAGAATGGTGAAGATCTTTATGAAATAAGAGTTCAATTTGGAAATGATAGTTTTCGAATTTTTTGTTTTTTTGATGAAGGGAAGATAATTGTTTTAGCCAATGGTTTTCAGAAGAAATCACAAAAGACACCTAATCAGGAAATTGCAAAAGCATTAAAAATAAAAAACGAGTATGAAAGAGAGAAAAAATAACTTAATGTCCCTTGAACAGTTTAAGGAC
>CAZUYY010000645.1:0-1880 GCA_964624935.1 uncultured Prolixibacteraceae bacterium | reverse complement strand
TTACCAAGCAGTTCATCTTATCCATTATATTCTGTTTGCTTTCCGGATGAAAATATTGGTTATGCAGTTGGTGCTCAGGGAACAATCATAAAAACCCTCAATGGCGGCACAACCTGGACTTATTTATCAAGCGGGACGACCAATGATTTATTATCAGTTTGCTTTTCAGATGATAATATTGGTTATGCGGTGGGTCAGGTGGGTACTATCTTAAAAACCATCAATGGCGGTTCAACCTGGACTACGTTATCGAGTGGAATAACAAAAAATTTATCTTCGCTTTACTTTACTGATTCTAATACAGGTTATGCAGTGGGTGATTATGGAACACTAATAAAAACCATTAATGGAGGGTTGACCTGGACTTCATTATCAAGCGGGACCTCCTCTACATTAAGTTCTGTTTACTTTACTGACGTCAATACAGGTTATTCCTTAGGTGATTATGGAACCATTATAAAAACCACAGATGCAGGTACAACCTGGACGAATTTACCTAGTGGAACGTCTTATGATTTATATTCAATTTGTTTTCCTGATCTTAATACAGGTTATGCTGTAGGTGAATTTGGTCTTATTTTTAAAACCATCAATGGCGGTTCAACCTGGACTGCTTTATCAAGTGGAGTAGATACTTATTTGTTTTCAGTTTGTTTCACTAATGATAGTACAGGCTATGCGGTGGGTGGTGATTATTATCAAGGTCTTGTAACTCTGTTAGAGACTACCGACGGAGGGGCAACCTGGACTTCTTTATTTAGCGGACCGGTTTATGAATTATCATCAGTCCGTTTTACAGATGCCAATACAGGATATGCCGTAGGTGACAGGGGAACCATCTTAAAAACAATTAATGGAGGTGAAGCCTGGGCTGCTTTATCGACTGGTACATTTTATGAGTTATCATCAATTTATTTTACCGATGCCAATACCGGGTATTCCGCAGGTGATAATGGAATCATTTTAAAAACCGTCAATGGAGGAATAACATGGACTGTAATACAAAGTGGGGCAGATCAATTTTTGACATCAATTTTCTTTATCAACCAAAATACAGGTTATGCTACAGGTGAATATGGAACGCTAATAAAAACAATTAATGGAGGGATGACCTGGACTGAGTTATCTAGTGGAACAAATAAAAATTTAGCATCACTATATTTTACGGATGTGAACACTGGTTATGTGGTTGGTGATTCCGGAACAATTTTGAAAACAATTAATGGAGGGATGACCTGGATGGAGTTATCAAGCGGAACATATCAACCATTAACCTCAGTTTGTTTTCCTAATGTCAATATAGGTTATGCTGCAGGGGGGTATGGAACTATATTAAAGACCATAAATAGTGGCATGACCTGGAATGTTCTATCTACCGGAACACAATTTGGTCTGTACTCAATTTTTTTTATTGATAGTATTGCAGGTTATGCAAGTGGTGAAAATGGCACAATTATTAAAACTACAAATGGGGGCTCGAGGTGGTTTGCCATGTCAGGCGGAACACCTAATAGATTAAATTCTATTTTCTTTACTGATGAAAACTCCGGGTATGCAGTTGGTTGGTATGGAACCATCTTAAAAACAAGTGATGGAGGAGGTGTTTATATTGAAGAAAAAGAAAGACCGTTGTCGACGTTTTGTATTTATCCTAACCCATCTGGTACAAAAATCACAATTTCAAGTAATAATAAATTGAATGAGGATTTTTTTTATACGATTTTTAGCATTGACGGAACCCAAGTAATGCAAGGTAAGTTACAAAATCAGAAGTCAGTTGAGCTTGATGTTAGCTTTCTTACAAAGGGGGCTTATTTAGTAAAAATTCAGACACCACAGGGGATTGACACAAAAATGTTAATTATTCAATAGTAGTACTT
>CAZUYY010000644.1:0-1882 GCA_964624935.1 uncultured Prolixibacteraceae bacterium | reverse complement strand
AAATATTCTCCATCCTCAATGAGGTGGCAGGTGATACCACACTTAAATTGGACGTCTTTGCCTACGACCTCAATGAACCGGATGTTATCAACATTCTACTGCAACTTGCAAAGGAAGGACGCATGCGCATAATACTCGATAATGCTTCCTTGCATCACGACAGTACCGGCCAGCTTCCCGAAGATCAGTTTGAAGCGCTCTTTACTCAGGCAGCATCAGGAAATGCTGCAATCAAACGGGGAGACTTCGGAAGGTATTCTCATGATAAAATATTTATCGAGTACAAAGACACCTCCCCGATGAAGGTACTTCTTGGCTCCACAAATTTCTCCGTCACCGGGATGTATGTGAATTCCAATCATGTCCTCATTTTTAACGATGCAACGGTAGCACAAACTTATGCTGACGTTTTTGAAGAGTCATGGAACGATAATGTGTCAATGGCATTCAGTAAATCCACCTATGCAACTCAGGTATTTTCATTCGGATCCGACACCGTGCCAAAAACAAACATCACATTCTCCCCTCATGACTCCGCAACTGCCCTCAGCAACCTCACAGTGATCTCCGATCGCATCACTGCAGAACAAAGCAGCGTATTATTTGCTGTAATGGCATTGGTTCCTGGAACCGGTCCTGTCCTGCAGGCGCTCGAAGAAATTCATACCAACCAGAATATCTTCAGCTATGGCATCTCCGACAGCCCCGGCGGTGGAATTACCTTATATAAACCCGGTAATCCCGATGGAATCCTTGTGAGTGGTAAACCGGGAACAACAAACCTGCCTCCCCCGTTTGATCAGGAAGAACCCATTCTGGGACTCGGTCATCAGATACATCACAAATTTGTCATCTGCAACTTTAACGGCTCGGCTCCTGTGACCTATTGTGGCTCTTCCAACCTCGCCGAAGGCGGAGAAGCCGCCAATGGAGATAATTTATTATCCATCTACGATCAGGACATCTCCACAGTATTCGCCATCGAAGCCTTTGCTCTGGTCGACCACTTCAACTTCCTTGACAAATATGGATCAGGCAGCACCCCTTCCACCCCGCCTTCAGACGAAAAAACTGAATCCCTCGGAAAAGCAACCCCGGCGCCCGCCTCCTCACCAATGACCCTCGAGCAGGACGACCTCTGGACAAAACCATACTATAATGCAACCGACACACATTGTAAAGAACGTATCCTTCTTGCACAATAATTGTCTTTAAATTAATTGTAAATCGTACATCGTAAATCCAAAATAAAATCGTAAATCCACAGTCGTAAATCGTCAATCCTTTCAAAATGTTTTGACCGATCAATAATTTCTCTACCTTTGCCACACGAAAAATATTCAGTGCAGCGATTTTTGTAGAGAAACTCTTTTATGTTCGACTTTGAGAAGTTAGATGTTTACCAGGTAATAAAAGATCAAAACCTGAAGGTACTGAATATCCTTAAGGTAAATAAACAAATGGATCCTTACCTGATGGAAGAGTGGAAGCGCACAAGTCTGAATATCTTATTGAACCTCGCAGAAGGAACAGGAAGAATGACCGATACCGACAAAATGCATTACCTGACAATCGCAAGAACAAGTGTATTCGAATCAGTCGCCATCCTCGACCTCTTAAAATCAATGGATGTGATAGATGATGCCACCTTCACAGATCTTTACGCCGGATATGAAAAGAGTTCAAAAATGCTGCTGGGAATGTACAGAAGTCACACGAAATAGTTGAAATAAGTAACAAAATAAAAATATTTTTTTAATTCACCAGTTCACCAATTCACCAGTTAATAAAAGATAAAATCACTGCATAAACAACGCCCTCGGGGTATAGCGTAGCCCGGTTCATCGCGCCTGCTTTGGGAGCAGGAGGTCGCAGGTTCGAA
>CAZUYY010000643.1:0-1884 GCA_964624935.1 uncultured Prolixibacteraceae bacterium | reverse complement strand
CAAGGTTGTAAATTGAGAAAGGGTAGTAATGTACGTGTTCCAGCCGTTCCGTACAATGATTCATTCCCGTCCCAGATTAAATTAATGTTCCTGTCATTTTCCATGTAATCTATCATCCACGAATCCTCTGTTACTATTGGGTTCTCAATCACAAGAACAAGCACAGCCTCTGGCTTATTTTGTATGTATCGATACTCATAAAGTTGACTAATTCCTTTACGGACCTGAGCCCTGAGATTCTGAGGTGTGGTTGACTTCATCTCGAAAATAAAATCTCCTTCCAATGAAGTCGCTAAATCTATTATTTGGTTACTCTTTGGTATGCCCCCTAACTTTCTTATTCTATCAGCAACCATTCTAATCAATGTCCTGTGAGCCTGATTGCTTCTTTCCAGCCGTGTCTGATCTTTATAAATAGTTAGAATTCTCCGTGCAGCATTAGTTCTTGCTTCAATCTCTTCATATTCCGTTAAATCACCAGTTCTTGGGAGTAACGGTTGATCCAAATCTGTAATATTTATAATTGGTAATTGTGGGATTATTTGATCCGATAGAATATATCTATCCTGGTTAAATTCAATAATTCTTAATGTCCTTAACCATGAAGTAATCGTAGCCATTCTACGTGTAATCATAGGTAGACCAAGATTGGGATCAGAAACTACCTGAAGGCATTTTTGAAGTTGATCACGAGTCAAGCCCTCTCGATATAATTGAAAATACGGAAAAAGCTTTTGATAGACATTCAATCCAAGGACAGCAGATATTAATTGTGGATTACTAAGAACAGGATTTCTTGCAATTTGTTCTCCAAGCGGTGTAATGCTTGAATTATTTCTATCATTTCTTATAAATCCCAGCATTTCAGCCGCCCGCCTATAATATCGACCTTGTCTGGAATCACCTTCGATTCCATTTACTGAATTGGCAATTTCCATATCCGTTGTTGCACCATTAAAAACAGCAACACATGTTTGAACGACTGATTCTATTCTGTCAGCTTGAGGTAAATCATTACTTTGTACTCTCACGGTTAAATGGCTATAAATAAGTACTCTTTTACTCTATTATTGATATTACCGATTTTATGATTTTGGTTACCAAAAGAATATGTATGGTCAATCTCTATTACCCGAACATTATTCTTGTGTTTCTTTAGCATTTCAATTAATTCTGGTTTGGTTGGGTAACAATTGGATGAATATGAAATTGTAATAATAGAATCCTTGTATTTTTCGATTAGGTTTTCAAAAGCAGTATAAGCAGTTTCTTTTTTTGCAAATGGTGTTTTGTAACTTTCAAATTTCTTGACAATCGAATGGTTTTGAATCGTCAATCCTTTCCAGTTTTTTACTAATCCTTCAACAAAATGATACCTTCTTGTGTAATCATTATCAGATTTTGGCGTAAAGTAAGGAGGATCAAGATAGATCAAATCAGATTTTATGACCATGCTCTCAGCCCGGTCATTAATTGAAATATTTTCTTTCCCATTATCGAAAACAGCATTATTAAAAAAGTCGATGCTTTCCAAAAAATGTTGCTCAATTGATTTTTGCATGTCAGATCTGCCATCATTGTATCTTTCCCCGACAAAAGTGAATACACCACGTGATCTTTTTTTCATACAAGCCCGCACGAGAGCAGAAAATGCAAGAGCTTGTTTGTATTCATTTTCAATCTGAGTAATATTAAATCTCACCCTATCAAGAAAGGCATTGTCCTCTTCAGAATAAAAAACCCCTCGAAAAGTTTCTTGAATGAAATTCCAATTTTTATTTTTGACTAAAAGACCTTGCAAATCTTCTTTCGACAGACGAACATAAGAGTTTTCAATGATTGCTTTTGAGAACAAGTAACTAAATGTAAGGAAATCGTTTGTGA
>CAZUYY010000642.1:0-1886 GCA_964624935.1 uncultured Prolixibacteraceae bacterium | reverse complement strand
ACCAGGAGCACTGGCATGGCGGCGAAGTTCTTTCTACAATGGGTGGCGATATACCTGGCCAGCTGATAGGAACTGCCCCTAAAGCATCTTTTTGGCTGATTCGCACGGAGGATGCAAATAGTGAAAATATTATAGAGGAATACAATTGGGTCGTGGGAGCTGAAATGGCAGATAGCGTTGGTGCTGATGTGATCAATTCCTCCCTGGGATATACTACATTTGATCATGACTGGATGGATCATACCTGTGCAGATATGAACGGTTATACCAATCCATCTTCAAGAGGAGCAAATATTGCAGCCAGCAAGGGAATAGCACTAAGTATCAGTGCAGGAAATGAAGGTGAATCTTCCTGGACCTGTGTAAGTTCACCTTCTGATGCTTTGGATGCTTTGAGTATTGCAGCCGTAGATTCTCTTGGAAATTATGCTTCTTTTAGTTCCAAAGGCATTATTAATGGAAACTTTGTAAAGCCAAACATTGCTTCCGTAGGATTGAATGCATATGTTGCCGGTCCCGATAGCGTATTTGGATTTGGAAGCGGTACTTCATTTTCATCTCCTATCAATGCTGGTCTGATGGCTTGTTTATGGCAGGCAAAACCGGATCTCAACCAGGCTCAACTGCGACTGGCAATTGAGAAAAGTGCAAGCCAGTACACTCACCCTGATTCATTAATTGGCTATGGGATTCCCGATTATAATAAAGCCCTGCAATTAGCCCAGGTGGGTAGTATTTCGAAAGCCGACTTCAAGGTTTATCCGAATCCATTTTCAAATGCTGTTACTATTTCTCTTAGTTCCAATCTGTCAGGTAATTTTGAGATCAGCCTTATCTCAATCACAGGGAAACTTATCCTTAAAACCAGCAGACAGGTTGTTGCAGGGGAGGGGAACTCAATCAAATTAAGTAATTTAGGAGAACTTGCACCAGGTATGTATATTCTTAAAATATCATCGGGAACTTCAAATGAATACCTGCATATTGTAAAAATTACCGATTGACAGGTACTGTCACCCGGAAATCATTTCCGGAATCATGAAATGCCAGAAAAGAGAAATCTTCTTCTGGCATTTTTGCTAATATATAAAGCACCTGCAAACTATGTGGAGCGTCTCCACGACCAAAACTTTAATATGGTGGAATTCCACCATATTAGATTAGAGGCTGAAACAAATAGATTTACGCTATCTGTTTTTCAATGGGTTGAAAAGACAAAGGCTATTGGTATTTTATCAAAGTCCGGTAGATATAGAGGAACTTGGTTAAACAATGCAGAACGGCATTGTGATGATTTTTAGGAGTTTTGAGAATCCAACCTGCTAAAGCGGGGCTGTCTGCCATCTTTTTTGAAATTTCTGTATAACATTTATCCGGGAGGGGGTCAATACCCCCTAATGGATACCAGTAAATTCTTACACATTTCTGGGTGTTTTTTTTTGATATGACTTCCATATTGATAACGGTTTACTCGTTTGAAAAAAATGAGTAAGGGATAATATGATGAACCTGATCTGCCAGATCGGGAAGGAATCTTCAAAGTAAAATTTAAAGGAACTTTGAATCGGAATGTAATTCTGTTTACATTTGTGTCACATTTGTAAACAATGGAAATCAGGTGTTACAACTATAAATACAAGTGTAAACGTTGTATAACTATCTATATTAAAGAAATAATGCCAATTTTGCCCTATTGATCTTGTTATTATAGTTACATATGTAAACACAAACTAATTATCCTGTAATTAGTAAGGTGAATCAAGAATATTGAACAAAACAAAAAGAATTCCAGCCTATTACAACAGGTGAAATTTTTAAAGAGTCAAGTGAATTATACACGGATAGTAAACTAAGACTAAGTTGATTTATTATTCTTTCGATTTAAA
>CAZUYY010000641.1:338-1887 GCA_964624935.1 uncultured Prolixibacteraceae bacterium | reverse complement strand
TAACAATTCTTTCCCTTTTTCCATCCGTGATTCCATCTGCCTATCGTTTTCAGCCATAGCATAAATAGAATCAAGGTCTGCACCCCCTGAAAAATGCCTTCCAGACCCGGTAATAACTAATGCCTTAAGATTATTATCTTCAATCCATTCTTTTAATTCTTCAAGAGGGATGAACTCAGGATCTGTCAGATAGTTTTGAGGCGGGCTCTCCAGGATCAGGATTCCAATGTCATCTGTAATTCTTTTATCAATCATATAGGCTCCCTTTAATGCGTTCCTGGAAGTTTCTGTATAATAAAGGCAGGTATATCCAAAGGCACTCGCTGCTGATTGACGAAAATAGTTTTTACAATAGCTCTGGAAATCGGAATCATGGTTGATGCATTCAGGATCTTTTGCCTGAAAACCAGGTAGGGCTTTTCTGCCTTCAATGCCGTCTCTACGATAAGCTCATCAAAAAGGTTAGCTTCCCTCATATACCTTATGTGCGTTTCAATAACCACAAGGAATAATTCTTCATCATTGATCTCTTGCAGCATTCCCATTTCCTTCATAAAAACCCAACGCGCTTGTTCAAGGTACTGAATATATACTGCATTGTTAACATGCCCGTAAGAATCAAGTTCATATCCTCTGACGGTAATTGAAATGCAGTGTGGTTGCTCTTTTGCCATCTTTTTAGTTGTCTTCCCGTTTTTTTTATTATTCCTTACTGAACAAACCTTTGAATTTGATAAAAACAACTTCCCCTGCCTGTAAGACTGCATTGGTCGATATTTCCCCATTCTCCGAAGTGGTTAACCGGATATCAGCATCAATAATGCAGTTCTTTTCAGGAACCATCATTGTAAGGAATTTAACATTATCGGAATGCATTAATCGTACTGCACTTCCTTTTATCGAAGAGACTAATTCGTTGATTATCTGCATTTGACAAACTCCGGGAACCACCGGGTTTCCTGGAAAATGTCCTTTATAAAGGGGATGAGCAGGATTCAACTTCATTGAAAACCGATATCTCTCAATTGGTATTCCCGAAGCTGATAATTCCTCTGTCGGCCCTGAACGATGGAGAATAGTATAAAAGTTATTCAATAACATACGATCAAAAAAAGATGCAGAATTTTGAATGTAAAATTACGAAAAAATACAAGTGGGAATGTGCCGGAGATATCCTTGCCTAATTGCTCAGGAATGTCAGATGGATATGAAGATGAATGGTTGGATTGGAAATATGCACCTTTAGTGGTTGTAATCTCCTATAACCATCTACTCTGATATCTGTTTTCCCGATTATTGCACGGGAAGATTGAATACGGCAAATCTTCCCTGAATCTTTTTCATAGGTATAATGAAAAGTTCCTCTGGTTGACTTTACTCTAAAAACAAAAAGTGCAGAATCTTTTGACGAGCCGCGTTTTATCCATTTTATCGTAGTGTCCGGGACAAGGAGAAGCCGGAAATCATTTTCAATAAGGTGTAAGAGAGATGTTCTTTTCAGGGAAGGGAAACAGGAAGGAATAGAAATAGGCGAAGCAAAAAAACAGGA
>CAZUYY010000641.1:0-328 GCA_964624935.1 uncultured Prolixibacteraceae bacterium | reverse complement strand
GAATGAATGATCAATTTATTCCCATATAATTCAAGATCAAAGTAACTCATTCCCAGTTCATTGGAAAATGCAATCCGGACAGAATTTGCAGAGATCCGCTTCAAATAAAACAATCCTGTCAGATGATGTTTGGATATGTCTAAGCTTCCTTTGTAAAGTGCTTTTTCAAAGGATGAATCAAAGATCGAAGTGATGCAGGTACCATGACAGTGAACATTTCCTTTGTGTTGTCCTATGATCCGGGCAGAAAATCCGAGCCATAATAGAAGAAGCAACAGAAATTTAAGGTACAAGGAACTTCTCATCAGGAATTTCTGCATTTAGTTTT
>CAZUYY010000640.1:0-1896 GCA_964624935.1 uncultured Prolixibacteraceae bacterium | reverse complement strand
GGTCGTGTCAAGGATTGTTTCTCCAAAATAGGTTACAACCTTCTCTTTTACGAATGGATCTTTGAGAAATTTCCGGGATTCCTGGTCGGCATGATAGACCGGGACTCCAAAAATGGAAAAAACCTTTGAGATGAGACTCTTACCGCTACCTATGTTTCCTGTCAGGCCTATTTTCAGCATCACTTTTCATTTGGATTGCCGGATCGTTTTTTATTAAGTTGTGACCCGGATATATCTCCTTTAATGCTGTCGGAAGGATGCAAAACAGAATCAGCAGGATGTGGGATGGCCATGGTTTCAATCTTTACGGGTGCTGATCTCTTTTCGGCTTTCTTCCCGAAAGTGAAGAAGATAGTATCCGGCGAAGTAGTAAAGATCTCGAGAGGGTAGGCTGTCTGTTCTGCAATATCCCTTGCGATACCGCGGGTAAGCAGATAACCATATACCTGGTCATCCCCGGTCTTCATTCTCATGCCGCGCAGACTGACATCACATTCCCGCTTTTTTCTCCGGAAAAACTCTTCAGAGAAAAATTCATATCCCTGTAAGCGGACAGTCAGAATTAGCGCGCTGTCTGAGCAGCTCAGCATTTTCATGTTCCAGGGCACCTGCGTATAATTTAACCGGTACTCAGTAGTAAAGAAGTACTCTTTTGAAAGATGAACGAGTAACCAGAGAAAGATGGAAATAATCAGGCATGCCAGGAAAACAGAAAGCTGGTTTCGGAATTTATCAACTTTTCTTTTTCTGGCATTCCGGATAAAATCTATGAATTCAGGTTCCAAGTTATTCGGATTGAAATGCCCTGAGTTTATTTATTCTCAATGGTTTGTGTGTTGTCGATGGCAATGGCTGATTTTTCCACGCGCAACCTAACCTGTCCTTCAACCTCAATGGTCACCGTTGTGTCCTGGATTTCAACTATACGTCCATGGATCCCGCCGATGGTGATGATCTTCTGACCTTTTTCCAGTGATTCCCTGAATTTTTTCTGATCTTTCGACTTTTTCATCTGTGGACGAATAAAGAAGAGGTAGAAAACAACGACAATCAGGATCAAAGGAAGAAAAGAATACCAACTGCTTGAGCTGCCGGTTCCTGCCCCGCTTTGTTGCGGCGCCATTAAAATAATACTTAATAAATTCATCTTGAAAGGTTTAAAATGTTAAAATTCACTGTTTATTAATTACTTATAAATAATTTTTCTTTATAAACTCGTCCTCCTGTCCTCCTGCATCTACTTTGGAAGTGCCGCCATGGTAACCTCCGCTTTGATCCTGAGAACAACCGTATTAGGCTGGGTATTTGCAACGACTACAATGCTTTTATTCTGAAAACCATGCTTTCCGGCGCTGTTGAACGAAACCTTGATGACGCCTTCCTGACCCGGATGAATCGGGGCTTTGGGGTAGGAGGGAACGGTACATCCGCAGGAAGTACTGACATCGGCAATGATCAGGTCGGTCTTCCCTGAATTCTTGAATTTGAAGGGGTACGATACCGTCTCGCCTTGCATGATCTTCCCGAAATCATGGTATTCTGATTCAAAATTAAAAGAGGGAAGCCTGGACATGTCTGCTTTCCCATTCGCTGTGTTAGGATTTTCAATCAGATCAGAAGTGATCCTGTTCCGGTGGCAGGAGGTTGAGAAAGCAATAATTCCGGTACAAAAGAGCAGAATTGCAATAAAATTTTTGTTCATAAGAGGGATTTCCCTGATTGGGTTGCAAAAGTAAGAAAAATCAGTCAATAATAAGGTAGTGAAGGAAAAGAAAAAGTGACAGAGTGACAGAGAGACAGAGAAAATTACGAATTACGAATTACGAAACGTAAATACAATGCTTTTTTCGTACTTTTGGTAGATAATAAGTTGTATTTCCTGATTACCATGCCCAA
>CAZUYY010000639.1:0-1900 GCA_964624935.1 uncultured Prolixibacteraceae bacterium | reverse complement strand
GTCCAATCTCATTACAGTTACACCAATCCAATCAGTGTCTCCATATTCCGAAGCAGCCGTAAAAGCCACATAAGGCAGATAGTCGATTGGATTGAAAACGATGCTGGTATACGTAACGTGTCCCGGAGAAAATCCAGGATTCCCAACATTCACCCAATTGAGTCCGTCAAATTTCATTACGGTCGCCTGGACGTCATACGCATAATCCTGATACGCTACGTAAGGTTCACCATCAGTTGGACTGAGGGCAAGATTTACATAATCAGCGATTGATGCTGAGAAGCCTGGATTCCCGACATAAACCCAGTTGCTACTATCAAATTTCATTACAGTGACTGCACCACCGTAGGAGGAACCATCACTATAGGCAACATAGGGTTCACCGGATGGGTTGATAGCAAGACTTGTATACCAGGCAGCACCTCCCGAGAATCCCGCTATTCCCACATTGACCCAATTCGTGTCGTTGAACATCATTACCGTTGCCTGGCCCTCGGGTTGAAATTGATAATCATCATATGCCACATAAGGTTGACCAGTTATACTTAAGGCAAGGCTAATGTACCAAGCGCTTGCTGCTGAGAAACCTGTATTTCCCACATTCACCCAATTGGTTCCATCAAATTTCATTACAGTTACCTTTTGTGAATTTGCCAGATCCTGAAAAGCCACATAGGGTTGACCATTAACCGGGTTGAAAGCAAAACTAATATTATTAGTAGCTCCTGCTGAGAATCCAACATTTCCAACATACTGCCAAGCATAATCCATTGGAGAATATTTGTACCAGGGTTGTTGAGTGAAGGCAACAACCGGAAACAGTATCATTAAAATGCAGATGAGTTTTTTCATAGGGCTGGAATTATTAATTCACCACTATTTTCTCTACTACCTGGTTCTGGTCGTTGCTAAAGATCACTGTATAAATGCCATCTGGTAAAGGTCTCAGGTCGATCATCTTCTGCAGCGAATGGTCAACCTCCACATTTGTTTCTTCATAGATTTTCATTCCAAGGCAGTTATAAATATTGATGGAAAAAGATTCAATGGAACCAATTGTAAGAGAGACCGTAAACCTGCCGTCATTTGGTACCGGATAAACACTGATTGCAGATGATAAAGGCGAGTCCACGCCGGAGGTGATGAGTTCATGGTTGGAGGTATCGGATGAACACCCGTCAATAGTGACCACCGTCCAGTAATATCCAGTCCCGGTCAGGTTTGTATTATAATCCTGTCCGGTTGCACCTGTGATAGTTGTTCCATTGAAATACCACTGGTTCCCATCGGGCGCATTGCTGACCAGGATATACCCCTCACTGGTTATAACGGGAGTTTCAGGAACCGGGTTCACGATGACTGAAAAAGCCGGTGAAGATGCACTGCTGCAGCCTGTATTGTAAGCGTAAACGGAAAATATTCCTGAAACTGAAGATGCCGTGCAGGTGACAGTAATGCTATTTGTGTTGTTTCCTGAAGTGATCAACATGCCGGGGGGTACACTCCAGTGATATCCGGTAGCACCTGCAACAGGAGTTACGGAGTATATCTTTCCGGTATCTCCCTGACAAACGGTGGACGGTCCTTTAATAGAATCAGGCGATTGCACACAGTTTGTCAGTAAGGTACCTCCAGAACCGCAAATGTATCCTTTATTTGGGTTGATAAAATAAAGAGACTCCAAAGAATCAGTGGTACCGGATGTCACCAGTGTCCATGTTGTGCCGCCATTATTCGTTTCCATAATTATGCCGGGGGGAGCCGCAGGATTGCGGGTTTGAGAATTAAAAACCGGATTCCGGCTCATGGGTGGGTATTCATTTGGTATTCCCACACAGTAGCCGGTTTGAGAATTAATAAACCAAAGTGCCTCAAAGTTTGTATTTGTCCCGGTAAGTAA
>CAZUYY010000638.1:0-1905 GCA_964624935.1 uncultured Prolixibacteraceae bacterium | reverse complement strand
TTCATTCTTATGATACTGATTGCTGATAGCGGCTCGACCAAAACAAACTGGACATTGATAGAAGACCAGAGGATAGTTACTACAGTCCAGACTGCGGGTATGAATCCATATTTCATAACATCTGAAACAGTGGAAGCCATTCTTAAGGCCGACCTTGTTCCGAACCTCCCGGCCGATTTCGTGAAGGAGATCTATTTTTATGGTTCCGGCTGCTCGACAGAAAATAACAACAACATGCTCCGGGATGCTATGATGTTATATTTCAGGAAAGCTGCAATATCAGTTTACCATGATATTCTTGGAGCGGCGCGTTCTTTACTCGGCAAGAAAAAAGGAATTGCCTGTATCCTGGGGACCGGCTGTAACGCCTGTTATTATGATGGTGAAGAAGTCTTCAGCAATGTTCCTTCATTGGGATATCTTTTCGGTGATGAAGGGGCGGGATCGAATCTTGGGAAGATATTTATGGAGAAGTACCTGAAGGATAAACTTCCGCCAGAGATAAAAGCTGAATTTGAAAAAGAATACGGATTATCGCTCGAGGATATCCTCAATGCCCTCTACAACAGGCCATTCCCGAACAGGTTTCTTGCCTCATTCAGTGAATTCATTGGTCCCCGGAAAGATCATCCTTTTCTTCATGACCTTGTAAAAAAATCTTTCCAGAGTTTTATTGATGAACAGATAAAGAAATATCCTGATTATAAGCGTCTGCCCATCAGCTTTGTAGGCTCAATTGCCTGGTACTACAGGGATATCCTTCTGGAGGCAGCAGTTGAGAATAATCTTCATGTCGGAACGATACTAAAATCACCGATGGAAGGGTTGATAACATTTCATGTGAATGAAAAATAAAGGATCAGTTCTTAATAACTTTGAATACGATCGTACTTTCCTTAAATCTTATTTTTAACAGATAAATTCCTTTCGGAAAATCATTTAAAGGAAGATTGAATTGTTTTGTAGGAGGTATTATTTCTGAATGAAGATTTTCTCCTACTAAATTCATGATCTCAATACTACTGAATGATTGCATGGATTCTATATGCAACACATCTGAAACAGGATTCGGGTAGATATGGATCTGTGCTTCCTGATTCTCATGAATGCCGGATGTATACTGAATGCAAAGGCTATCACTGATCCCATCACAGAAAGCTACTCCTGGCTCCTCAGAATCCTGATATTCTGCAGTTACATAATAACAGTACGTTCCCGACGTCAATGAAAGAGTGTCAATGTAACCTGCCACTACCAGTGGATTTTGAGTCAGTTTAATATAAGGGGGCAGGCCATCACCACCCGTACGATAAACATTGTATCCCATAAGAACTGCGCTATCAGCCTGATCAGGCTTAACTTGTTTTCCTGCACAAGGTATGCTCCATGACAGATGAACTATGTTTCCGGATCGGTTCAGGGTAAAATCAGGAGGTTTGTAACAAACTCCGTAAACTTGAATATTATCAACATACCATTCGACAATATCAGCAGAATTAATCCCTTTTGCCCGGAATTCTATTCTGGGCTTTTTGCCGTCTCCTTCACTGATATCAATCTTATGATGCACCCATCCGGTGGTACTATTGTTTACCATGGTATCCTTTGGAAACCAACTATTATCTAAACAGATCTCAGTGATAAGTTTCTCTTGTGAGGTGGGATTGTTGACAACCACCCTCGAATCGAATTCAAGATAGAGATTGGCACATGTGTATGCAAGACAATACATAGGTACGCTCTGTAGCGTATAATCATAATTTGTAAGAGCCGGAGTGCCTGTGAATGCGGCAGTCGGCAAGGGATTCCCTGCACTGGTGCTTAACATCCAATTACCCTGTGAAGGGACAAATGACCATAAGTTAAACATGAAAGAATCCTGATCCCAGGGTTCAGAAAATGGCA
>CAZUYY010000637.1:0-1910 GCA_964624935.1 uncultured Prolixibacteraceae bacterium | reverse complement strand
ACCCCCGGCCCCTCCCCCAAGAGGGAGGGGAGTTTGGTTGAAGTGTGAAATGTGACGTGTGACGTGTGAAATGTGAAGTATTGGAATTTTGTTTTAATTTTACTTGTTAATCGCTTGGAGACATTTTATTACGCGTCCGAGAGTGAATTGGAGAAACCACAGTTCCTGACCATCCTCTGCCGGTCTTTGTTGACCACAATATCTTCTTAACAACCAACAAGGTTAGATCGTCAGATTGTTCCGGCGAAGCTCGATCAGAATGAACGTTTTTTACAAGCTGTAAACTAAATGTTTTTGTCAATTGGATAAGTAAAGAAGCAAAATAAACCCAGGCTTTGGAAAATAATTTCCGGGTTCCTTAAAATAAATTTCACTTATAAGTAAAATTGTTTATCTTTGCAACCCCAATGAAAGAATGAAATGTAAACTCGTTAAACTATACAGATTTAGTGGAAATAAAGCCTCTGTCTATTCAATCATTCTCAATGACGAAAAAGAAACGCTACTTGATAAGTTCATTCTTGAGAATAGAAATACTTTTTTAAGTGAAATAAAAGACATTCTCATGCGTTTAAGAACCATTGGTCAGAAAACAGGTGCGCGTATAGATTATTTTAAACTTTTTGAAGGAAACCCCGGAGACGGTGTATGTGCATTATATGATGACGTGGATAGTAAATTGCGTTTGTATTGTATCCGGTATGGTTCACAATTAATCATTGCGGGTAATGGAGGGCCTAAACCAAAAACAATTCACGCCCTTCAGGAAGATGGAAAACTTACAGACGAGAACTACTTTCTGAGATGGCTTTCTGGTGAAATAACCACAAGAATTAAAGAAAAAGAAATCTGCTATATTAATGATTTTCTTGATTTTTCGGGCGATCTGGAATTTCAGGATGATGAAAGAGACTAACTGATATGAAAACTTATTCAAGCAAATTAATCGATGATCTTTTGGATTCTATTGACCCATTAGACCAGGAAAAAGTGGACGCAAAAATGATTTTAGCGGCTAAAATTGCCGATGCCATGAAAGCAAAGAAATGGAAAAAACAGGACCTTCTGCGAGCTGTTGGCAAGGACAATCCATCCATAATAACAAAATGGCTTTCCGGCACGCATAATTTCACTGTTGATACACTCATTGAGCTTCAACACGCACTGGATATTAAACTTCTTGATTATACAGATCAGGAGGAGACGTTTTTGGCTAAATATCATCAATCAGTCAGTCAGAAAGTTCTTGTAATTGCCGATATGACTTTGATGAAAGATATTTTAGATATCAGTAAAAACGTTTCCCCAACCACTTCATTCGTCCTTTCAAAGAAAAAGTATTCAAATCAACCGGGGGCAATGGCATGAAAGAAAATAGATTCGACCCGATCAGCTTTCAAATAAAAGCAATTGAGATATTAGACACATGTATTAATTCCCCGAAGCAGCCATTAGGGACCGAAACCATATTCCAGTATGAAATAAATCTGGAACAAGCCATAAACATCGACAAAGCAATTGTCATTGTAATATGTTCCGTTTCAATATTCAATGAAGAAAAAAACGAACTCTTTGGCAAACTCCGGTCAAGTTGTGTTTACAAGGTAGAAAACCTGTCACAATATGTCAATTCCGAAACAAAAGCAGTTGAATTCCCGGAACCTTTTCTGGTCACATTAAATTCAATCACCTTATCCACTGCCCGAGGTTTGATGTTTTCCTTCTTCCGCGGCACATTTCTGCACAATGCCGTCCTGCCAATACTTGATCCGTCTTCATTTTCTGTTGAAAAGAAATAACCGGAGAAAACGCAGTTCCTGACCATCCACCACTGCCGGTCTTTGTTGATCACAATATCTTCTTAACAATCAACAAGGTGAGATCGTCAGATTGTTCCAGCGAAGACTTGT
>CAZUYY010000636.1:0-1912 GCA_964624935.1 uncultured Prolixibacteraceae bacterium | reverse complement strand
CTCGACCTCATTAGTGTGCCAAGGCACACAGGCGGTAATCAGTTCCGACATGCATTCATGACGTTGGGTATCCTTCTTGATTATAAATATTTTTCTGACCCCGTTCTGCTTAAAGCAGCTTTACTTCACGATCTTCTTGAGGATATGCCATGGACCCGTGTGGACGAGATCAATTGTATAGATACGGATGGGAATAAAGTAGTTGACCTGGTGAAGGAAGTCACCAAAAACCCCGGGGAGAAAAAGGCTGTTTATCTTCAAAGAGTCCTGGAACATGGTTCAGTAAATGCCAGGACTTTGAAAATAGCTGATAGGATAAGCAATCTTACTGACTTACACAGAGATTTATACGCAAAGGAGAAATTCAGCAAATACCTTGATGAAACGGAAGAATTTGTGATCCCAATGGCCGAACAGGTAAATCATGACATGGTTATCGAATTAAGGGATCTCATTATCAAACGCAGGCAAATTCTATCACTGGAAGATCCTGCAGTGACCTGAGAAGACATTTAAAAAGTCTTTCTTGAACGTAAAGGCGCTAAGAGGGATATTGGGTATTGGGTGTTGGGTATTGGTTTTTTTAGAACAATCAAATATCGATCAACGATTTTTGAAGTAAGATTGGAATTCAGGGGTACGAAGTGTTTTCGGAGGAGACTCAAACATAAAAGTTAAAAAGATGAAAAACAAGGACAAAGTTAAAAAGCTGGCCGATGAGCTTAAAATAATTGAATCGTCAGGTATTACTGCTGATAAGAAAAAATTAACCAAAGACATGTGTGCCCAGTTCAGTGACCCCAATGAGTATATCAGGGAGTATGTGGTCAATGCTTATGACGCTTGCGCCGCAAAGTGCGAAATATATGGTGAAGAAGACAACCAACACATCTTCATCTATATCCGGGATAATGGCCATGGAATGAACAAGAAAACATTGAATGGTTTCTTTACACTTTACCGGTCCGAAAAACAGACCGTCCCCGGTAAAGCAATAGGAAGGTTCGGTATCGGAAAGGTCAGTGTAGCAGCAGTACCTGAACAATCAGAGTTTTTTGTAAGAACTTCCGATGGTATAGACTGTTTTGAAGCAAAAACCGGTTCCTTCCTGAATAATGATCCGATCTCTATTTACGGAGTCAGTCCGGTTCCCGAACCAGGAACCACTTTTAAGATCACTTTCCGTAAAAAGGAAAGTCTTTCAATTGTTTTAAAGAAACTGGCAAACATCCTGAAGAGATATGTAAAGTATCTGCCGATGGAGATCATCGTTTATCATGTAACAAAAAATAAAACAGGAATGGACGGCACTCCTGAGATTATTAACCAGCCGTGGCAGGTGGAAGATAAACCTTTTGGACATCGCTACTATGCAACGATCTGGGGGAAGGATTTTGAGATCCTGTTAAGTCTTGGCAAGGAGGTGCATGAGATCTACCAGAACAGGGTATTTATCAGCGATAAATACAACCTCCTGAAACCTGATAAAGAAAAAGAGTTCGAGTTGCCTTTCCTGAATATATGCGTCGAAAGCAGTCAGTTTGAACTCCCTTTCGGTAGACACTGCCTGAGCGATGAGGATATTTTGGTACCACTTGCAGATTACATCAGGGAAGAACTTTTCCCGGGATTCTGGGATGAGCTGGTCGAAAAAGTCTGGGGAAACGATGAATCTTTTAAAGGGTTCAATAGTGAACACCTTGAAAAGATGGCCATCCGGCTCATGTATCAATGGACTGATCTGAGAAAAAGCTGGTGCCAGATACCAATATTTAATATATATCCTGTAAAAAGGGTTTCCCTTGCCGGGTTGGAAAAAATGGTTGTAAGATCAGGAAAGATCTATATCGCCGCAGGTGATAATACCGGGATGAACTATGCAGGATTTGACGGCCCGGTATTGCTTCAGGAG
>CAZUYY010000635.1:0-1913 GCA_964624935.1 uncultured Prolixibacteraceae bacterium | reverse complement strand
TGAAGTAAGATCAGAATGCAGAATTCGTTGATCGATTGGACAGGCCAGCAAAGCTAATCATCCCTGACCGGGCGTAGTTAATCAGTTTAAATTTTTTATTATTAAGCGAATAGCATGGTATGTTTTAATCGACGCAGGGTGGTCAGATGCTCCGGTCATTCTAATGCCTGATTATTCATCAGAAAATAAACGTCGAATTTGTCAGGCACTGCCTGACAAATTGCAAATCATTAATATTAAGCAGGTAAAAACTTTCAGAAAGTTACAAAGAAGAATTCAGAAATCGTTAATTGATATTCGATTGCTCATTTTTTTCTTTTGCCATTTTGCTTTTTTGCCATTTTACAATTTGGTCTTCGTTGATCGATATTCAATTGCTCATTTTTTTCTTTTGCCATTTTGCTTTTTTGCCATTTTACAATTTGGTTTCGGTGATCGATATTCGAGTATTCAAAAAAATTTTACGTTCGCAGCCAACTTTATTTTTTGTCATCGGCAATTACAAATATTTATAATTGCAGAAAACTGTTTAAATGCAAATATAAATTCTTATATTTGCAGAAGAATAAACCGTCACCAATGGAGATAACCCGTTTCAAAGCAGGAAGATATAACAAACAATATGGCTATTCAAGTTTCTCGCCTGAGCCTGTGAACCACGAATGGCTAATAAGCGATGCTAAGGTGAATCGACTGTTGAATGATGCCACCAGAAAACTTGGTGAGCTGAATGCCTTTTCAATGATGATTCCCGATGTGGATTTTTTTATCCGGATGCACATCACAAAGGAAGCTACCCGGAGCAGCAGGATTGAGGGAACTCAAACCAATATGGAAGAAGCCATTCAGAATGCGGAATACATCAGCCCCGAAAAACGCGACGACTGGCAGGAAGTTCATAACTACATCGAAGCAATGAATTTTGCAATTGCGCAACTGGAAGACTTTCCGATAAGTACACGCCTGCTAAAACAAACCCATGAAAAATTATTACAGGGAGTAAGGGGCAAATACAAACTGCCCGGAGAGTTCCGTACTTCTCAAAACTGGATTGGAGGTGCAACCCTGAATGATGCAGCATATATTCCGCCTCATCATACTGAGGTACCCGGATTGATGAGTGACCTTGAAAAACTATTGAACAATGAGGAATTGCAGATACCACCGCTAATCCGCATTGGCATTGCACATTATCAATTTGAATCGATTCACCCTTTTCTTGATGCCAATGGCAGATTAGGACGGTTGCTTATAACGCTTTATCTCGTAAGCAACAAGATTCTCGCCAAACCTGCATTGTATCTTTCCGATTTTTTTGAACGAAATCGCTCGCATTATTATGATAACCTTACAGCAGTGAGAACTCAGAATAACCTTGTGCAATGGCTAACTTTCTTCCTGGTAGGAGTTCTGGAAACAGCGGAAAATTCAATTCACACCTTTCATGAAATCATGAAACTGCGCAAAGAATTAGAAGAAGACAAAATTATTACCCTGGGTAAAAAAGTTCCTCTTGCAATGCAACTGATCCGGTATTTATACACTAAACCAATAGTAGATGCTGCCGAAGTGGCAAAAATCCTTGAAGTGAATATTTCAACAGCAAACCGGTTAATCCAGGACTTTGAGAAACTCTGCATCCTCTTCGAAAAAACCGGATTTAAGAGAAACCGCATCTTCATTTTTAAAAAGTACTTGGATTTGTTTGAACAATAGCTTTCCGGTATTACTCAATAGTTTCAATCGTTAATCTCACTGAGATTCGAACTTCAAAAATCGTTGATCGATATTCGAGTATTCAAAAAAAAGTTCAAAGTTCAGAATTCGTTGATCGATATTCGAGTATTCAAAAAATCGGCCAGGAGTGGTGATCTAATAAACATTCCATAAATTTTCTTAATATTGCCATAATT
>CAZUYY010000634.1:0-1913 GCA_964624935.1 uncultured Prolixibacteraceae bacterium | reverse complement strand
TTAGTGATCCAATCCCCCTTCATCCCAATCTTGTTTATTATTAATAAATCTTCATCAAATGTATGATATCTTATCACTCGACAGTAAAGAGCTGGACGAGATTAAAGAAATTGCAAAGCAACTCAACATCACCAAACCTGATAAATTCACAAAACAGGAACTCATTTATAAGATCCTGGATCAGCAGGCCTTAAATCCAACCGAAGATGTCCTGGATAAGGAAAAAAAGACAATCAAAAAGGAGTTCCGGCCACGCAGGCAACGTACGCCGATAAAACCGCGGCTTGCCGCATCGACCAATCTTCCGATAGCTCCTTTTCCAAAGGCTGTATTGGCCGAAAGTCCGGTGAAACAAACGGAAAAAGTTGATAATGAGCCCAAGGAGCCTCACCTGGAACATCCTGTACCTGTTTTTGAAACAAAACCTGAGAAACCTGCTGAAGGACAGCATGACCTTCCAATGAATATACCGGAACCTTTTGAGTTCGAAAATCCGGCGGAACGGACTGTTGAACAAGGTGTACCTGTTTATGAGAAGAACGGTGACGTGGAAGTTCCTGTTATTGAAAAAATCGAATCCATTCCGGCAAATGAAATTCATCCTGTTCAGCAGGGAGAGGAACAAGATCTTGCTGAAGACAGGAAGCGCCGGGAGTACCATAAAAAATTTCCTGAAAAGCACCGTGAGGAATATACCTTCGAGTTTGAAGGTATTACGGTCACAGAAGGAGTTCTCGAGATCATGACCGACGGGTACGGATTTTTACGCTCTTCCGATTATAACTACCTGAATTCACCTGACGATGTTTATGTTTCACAGTCGCAGATCAAATTATTCGGGTTAAAGACCGGGGATACCGTAAGAGGCACAATAAGGCCACCCAAGGAAGGCGAAAAATATTTCCCGCTGATAAAAGTCGAACTGATCAATGGCCGTACTCCTGATGAAGTGCGTGACCGTATCCCGTTCGATTTCCTTACGCCTTTGTTCCCGATGAAAAAATTCAAGCTGACCGGCCATCCCCAGGATTCGCTGTCAACGCGTGTCATCGATATGTTTGCTCCCATTGGGTTCGGACAAAGAGGATTGATCGTTGCCCAGCCAAAAACCGGTAAGACTGTATTGCTGAAAGACATAGCCAATGCCATCGCATTCAATCATCCGGAAGTTTACATGATCGTTCTGCTCATCGATGAAAGGCCGGAAGAAGTCACTGATATGCAACGCAGCGTGAAAGCGGAGGTTATCTCATCCACTTTTGACGAACCGGCTGAACGTCATGCAAGGATCTCGAATATTGTGTTAGAGAAAGCAAAGCGTCTCGTTGAATGCGGCCATGATGTTGTCATCCTGCTCGACTCCATTACGCGGCTTGCCCGTGCGTATAATACGGTTGCACCGGCTTCCGGCAAAGTTCTCTCGGGCGGTGTGGAGGCCAATGCCCTCCAGAAACCCAAGCGTTTCTTTGGAGCTGCACGCCAGATCGAGAATGGAGGTTCACTTACCATTATCGCGACTGCACTTATTGATACCGGATCGAAAATGGATGAAGTCATTTTTGAAGAATTCAAGGGTACCGGCAACATGGAATTACAGCTCGACCGTAAACTCTCGAACAAGAGGATCTATCCGGCAATCGATATTGTCGCCTCCAGTACAAGAAGGGAAGACCTGTTGCTTGAAAAGGATGTCCTTCAGCGGATCTGGATCCTCAGGAATCATCTCGCCGATATGAATTCGCTTGAGGCCATGGAGTTTCTGCGGGATAAGATGAGGTTCACAAATTCAAATGAGGAGTTTCTGGTTTCGATGAACGGATGACCCCACCCCCAAGACCTTATGACCCCCCAGCCCTTAATGACCCAACCCCCAAGACCTTATGACCCCCCAGCCCTTAATGACCCCACCCCCA
>CAZUYY010000633.1:658-1915 GCA_964624935.1 uncultured Prolixibacteraceae bacterium | reverse complement strand
CTATTCGATGCAATGTAAGGAAGATTTAATATTTTAGCATGCTAATATTCACTCGCTTCCTTTATGCAGGCTTTCAAAATCCATCAATCGGTTGTTGAAGATTATAAGAACTACCTGAATAGTTTCACGTTTATTAAGGATAAGCGAATCAGGGAGAAGGTGGATGAGGCGTTTAAGGGGAGTTTCTTTTTGCCGGATGCATTGATTCAGTTCAATCCTTCATACAAGACTGATCTGACATTGGATGAACTTGAAAAAGAGAGACTTATTGAACCGGAGCTTAAAAAGATTTTTGGAAGCTATAAACTGTACCATCATCAGGTTGAGGCTATTCGAAAGGGTGTTAATGGGGAGAGTTTTGTGGTGACCTCGGGGACAGGTTCAGGGAAATCTCTCATATTCCTGGCTACAATATTCAATTCTATTCTTAAAGGTGAACCTTCATCCGGAGTGAAAGCATTCCTTGTATATCCGATGAATGCATTGATCAACTCACAAGAGGAGGAGGTTAAAAAGTATGAAATAAATTATCTCAAATCGTTTTTAGCACCCGGTGTTGAGGTTGATGAGAAAGATAAATCACCGGATGAGATTATAAAAAGTCTTAAAACTTTAACGGGTAAGAGATTCCCGGTTACTTATGCGAAATATAGCGGCCAGGAGGATCAGGAGACACGCGATAAAATCAAAGATGAAAGACCAAATATCATCCTTACCGATTACATGATGCTTGAGTTAATCATGACAAGGAACACCGAAGGCTGGTTAAGGGATTCCATTGAACATGATCTTCACTACCTGGTTTTTGATGAACTTCATACCTACCGGGGCAGGCAGGGATCAGATGTGGCAATGCTGATCAGAAGGATCCGGAATTATTGTAAAAAAGAGTTGATCTGTATCGGAACCTCAGCGACTATGGCGAGTGAGGGTTCATTGCAACAGCGGAAACAAGCTATAGCAGAAGTTGCAAGCCAATTATTCAGTAGAATTTTTACTCCTGATCAAATCATTACTGAAACGCTGGATTCCTGCACAAACTTTACAGGAAATATTCCAACAGGTTTTGATCTTCAGGAAGCTATCAATAGTAAAATAGATCTGAAGAAAGGCGCAGAAGAGTTCGTAAAGCATAAATTGGCCATCTGGCTGGAGAATTGTATCGCTTTACTGAGAAATGATGACGGATTCCTTGAAAGAGGTGAACCATTGACATTGGACCAGATCACAGAAAAATTGGTGAAAGATTCGAATGAG
>CAZUYY010000633.1:0-648 GCA_964624935.1 uncultured Prolixibacteraceae bacterium | reverse complement strand
TAATCTTGAAGGGGCGAAAAAAACACCCAGAGAATCCTTTCTGCCGTTCAAAATACACCAGTTTATTTCTCAAACCGGAAATGTATATGTGACCCTTGAGCCTAAAGATAAACGAGATATTACTTTGGAAACCGGGAGGTATGTAAAAGTGGAAGGGAAGGAGAAACCGGTTTTTCCCGTTTTGTTCAGCCGTTATACCGGTTACGATTTTATTTGTGTCAGGAAGGATTTTGAAAAAAATCTTTTACTCCCAAGAAATCCTGATGATTTACCAGTAAGGATAACCAAGGAAGAGTTAAAAGGTGACCGGCAGACCGGCCTTGCCAAAAGGATGCTAAATGAAAATGATTTTCCGGATGGCTATATTATCATGGATGATGAAGGTGAAAATATATGGACCCCTGAAGATGAAGAGTTTTTACCAGATAACTGGTACAAGACAATTTCAAGGAGAGAAATAATTGATAATTATTATGAATTCCGTCTCCCAAAGCGAATATCCTTTGATACTGAAGGGAACTTTTCAGAAGATGGAACTTTCCCATTGAACGGTTATTATATACCGGCCAGGCTATTGTTTGATCCTACATCCGGAATCATTTATGATCACAAGACCAATGAAAATACCAAGCTTATGCGGCTTGGCAA
>CAZUYY010000632.1:0-1916 GCA_964624935.1 uncultured Prolixibacteraceae bacterium | reverse complement strand
GTAACAAAATCAATATATTGGGAATCCCGGGGCGCAGAAGACAGGACCTCTCCGCTACAGGAAGTGATCTGACTTCCACCGGTAAATATAAATTCATCGTCGCCTCTTTTCTCAATCCCGACTCTGTTCGCTGTTACAGCAAAGACCTTATTTTCGAGACATCGTGTTCTTATTGCCTGCTGACAATAAGGCATGACCAGATTTGAAGGATGTGTGATCAGTTGGGCTCCTTTTAATGCCAGTACCCTGCTTACTTCCGGGAATATCCAGTCAAAACAGATCATTATTCCAATTTTAAAACCTTTGATTTCGTAAACTTTCAGAGGGTAATTTCCGGGTGTAAAGAACAGCTTCTCTTTGTAAAAAAGGTGCAATTTTCGATAGATCCCTATTATTTTACCGTCATAGACCAGGAACGCGGAGTTATAATAAGTATGACCCTCTCTTTCAATAAATCCTGCTACCACGATAGCCCCGGTATCTATTGATTTCTGACATATAAATCGGACTGTTTCACCCTCAATGCCTTCTGAAAGTCCATCCACTTCTGCAATTGATGTAAATGTATAGCCTGTGGCAAAAAGCTCAGGTAACACGATTAAGTCTGCCTTCACCCCGGTCATTAACTCATTAATTGAGTTCAGGTTTTTCTGTTTCTCACCAAAAATTGGTGAATTCTGTATGTACCCAATTTTCATAAAGCCAAAGGATTTCTAAAGTTTGTAAAGTTTGTAAAGTTACAAAGTAACAGAGTCATTGGCGAACCAGGGAGTTTTCTTCTTTTACGCCGGTTTCGGCGGCATTTATCCACAATAGTACATATTCAGGGCATTCTCTCGGTTATATTTCATTTCTGCATTCCTGCATTTTTAATTCCTGCATTCCTGCATTCCTACATTCTCTGTCCTCTGTCCTCCGTCTTCCGTCACTATTTTTATTCCTCTCCTAAGGGTAAAATTCATTTCTAGTGTATTTATTGAAAGCAGTTTTTAAAATTAACCTTAAAACCAAAAGCGATGAAACCCAAAATCATTATCAAACTTAGTTTTTTCTTTCTTGCATTACTAGTAATATTTTTGGCAGGATGCAAAAAAGATAACAGCACCACGACGACATCAACTCCCGACACTTCCTCACTTCAGAACATGGCAAATGACGAAGCAAATGTTAACAATGCCTCCGATGAAGCCTTGAACGACATCAATAATGTTCTTTCAGGCGGTTCGGGAACCATGAAAGCAACTGAATCATTACCCTGTAATGCGACGCTGGATTCAACAGCAGTTGTAAATGATACCATTACTTATTATATCACGTATAACGGGAAGAATTGTAATGGAAATCTATACCGGACAGGACAGATTGAGATTATGAAACATGTCAACACCCATTGGTATCAGGCAGGTGCTACAGTTATATACAAATATATTAACTACGAAGTTTATCATGTTCTGAATCCGGCCAAATACATCATCATGAATGGAACCAAAACTTATGAGAACGTGACAGGTGGTTTGCTTTTTCAGTTGTTAACGAATAGTATGGATTCCATTATTCACAAAGAATGGGGATCTATGACGATCACTTTTGAAAACAACACGACAAGGTCATGGGATGTTGCACGTCAGCTTAAATATACCAGCGCAAATTCCAAACTGATTCTCACGACAAACGGCTTTGGCACTGCCGATAATTTCAACAACCTTGTCATCTGGTGTTTGAACAGGGATAACGAGCAATTTTATGATATGATTATAATTCCTAACGTATTCAGACAAGTATGTAATTGGGATCCATGTTCAGGTCAAAAGAATGACACAATCCCGGCAAAGAGTAAAGGAATTAAAATCATCTGGGGTTATGATTCAAACAATCAGCCTATCACTAATGGTGACTGTCCGACCAAATACATGGTT
>CAZUYY010000631.1:0-1917 GCA_964624935.1 uncultured Prolixibacteraceae bacterium | reverse complement strand
AATTGAGAAGATCTTCATGGAAAATATGCCGGTCCCTTTTCTTTCCCTCCTGATCGATGACTGTATTCTCAAAGGGAAAGATTATAATGCCGGAGGAGCACGATACAACACAAGTTATATACAGGGCGTCGGTCTCGGCAGTATCACCGACAGCCTTACAGCGCTGAAATACCATGTATTCGACAAGAAGACCATCAGCATGAAAGGCATGCTGAAAGCGCTTTCAAACAACTTTGTTGATTTTGAGGAATTACGCTTCGAACTGATTTATAAAACACCGAAATACGGCAATGACGACGATTATGCTGATGCACAGGCCGTATCAGTGTTTGAATGCTTTTATAACGCGGTGAATGGTCGTCCAACCGTCCGGGGCGGTATTACACGCATAAATTTACTTCCGACGACCTCTCACGTATATTTCGGAAGCGTGATCCAGGCACTGCCCGATGGAAGAAAAGCAACAGAGCCACTTTCCGAAGGAATATCTCCTGTCCAGGGCGCCGATCACAAAGGACCTACCGCCGTATTGAAATCAGCTTCTAAGATAGATCATCTTCGTACAGGCGGAACTTTGCTCAATCAGAAATTCACTCCTTCCTTTTTTGAGGATGAAGACAGCATCGCTAAAATGACTGCACTCATCCGAGGCTATTTCAAATTGGGAGGCCATCATATTCAGTTCAACGTCGTCTCAGCCGACACCCTCCGTGATGCACAAAAGCATCCTGAAAAGTACCGCGACCTGATCGTAAGGGTAGCAGGATACAGCGATTATTTCAACGACCTGGGGGAAGACCTGCAGAATGAAATAATCAAGCGCACAGAACAAGGAAAGTAAATCGTAAATTTGTTTACTATCTTTGGTCAGTTAAACAAACCTTTCTAACATGATCAGGTTAACTAGTTTATTTTTCATAATACTTATGCCTTTTGTTGGTATTTGCGACAATAGCATTCCAATATTTGTTGGGTCTTTTAAAAGCATGAAGCAGGTTGAGCATGGGATCATTATCACTGCTGGTAATGCTAAGGTTGAAGTGCTTCATTTTTCACCTACTATTGTGCGGATTCGGGTCAACAGGCCGGAGCTGCAGACGGATTTCTCCTATGCTGTGATACAACAGCCGGCAGGTAATTTTAAGGAAATAAAGGACAAGAAGGATTCGCTGGTTTTGCTTACAGACTCACTTCAGGTGATCATTACGAAGAATCCAATCAGGATAAAATTCTCGACATTGGGAGGAACCCAGGTTTCAAGCGATTATCAGGGCTTTGGCATAAGCTGGCAGGGGACTGAAGTGACCTGTTACAAAAAATTGTTCCCGGATGAAAAGTTCATCGGTTTGGGGGAAAAGACCGGGCCGCTTGACCGCCGGGGTAATGCTTATATCAACTGGAACAGTGACATTCCCGGTTATTCCTATAAGCAGGATCCGCTCTATGTGACCATCCCTTTCTATATTGGCATCCATGATAATCTTTGTTATGGGATATTTTTAGATAACTCCTTCCAAACTAAGTTCAATTTCGGCGCTTCGACGGATGATACCTTTTCCTTCTTCTCTGCAGTCAATGGCGAACTGAAGTACTATTTCTTTGGGGTAAAAAATATCCCTGGTATTATTCGTGATTACACATGGCTGACAGGACGGATGAAGCTTCCACCGTATTGGAGCCTGGGATACCAGCAATGCCGGTGGAGTTATTATCCTGAATCAGAAGTTCTGGAACTTGCCAATACATTCCGGGATAAAACGATACCCTGCGATGTGATCTATCTGGACATTCATTACATGGATAATTACAAGGTATTTACATGGAATAAGGACCGTTTCCCCGATCCCAAATCGATGGTCGGTAAATTAAATGCCATGGGGTTTCACCTTGTGACCATCATTGATCCCGGGATCAAGA
>CAZUYY010000630.1:0-1917 GCA_964624935.1 uncultured Prolixibacteraceae bacterium | reverse complement strand
GCCTTACCGTCCGGAGCAATGATTCCACTTGTTACAGCGAGTACTGCGATACAATAATTGTAAATAGCACAAATGGATGCCAGGCCCAATTCACGTGGTACACTCTGGATTCATTGAATAATCCGAACCTGATCCAATTTACGGATCTTTCCATAGGCGCTGCCAGCTGGTTATGGAATTTCGGCGATTCGGCATCAGGTATGAATAATATATCAACTTTACAGAATCCGACTCATGTCTTTTCGACAAGTGGCACATACCATGTTTGCCTTACGATTACAAATCAAAGTAATACCTGTCAGAGTACGTGGTGTGCCAATTTAATTTCAGGAGGCAGTAGTGGTTGTACAAACTATTTCACATTCTCGCAAAATTCGTTGACGGTAGTTTTCCAGGGATACCTTGTAAACAATTATCCGGCAACCTATAACTGGAGTTTTGGGGATGGTACCGGTGGAAGCGGACAAAATGTGACCCACACCTATGCTACTATAGGGATGTACTATGTTTCACTTACAACATTGACAGATTCGGCAAACTGCAACTACAGCTCGGGACAAATTATTCCTGTCGGCGACAGCAGCCAGTTCCACCAGATATACGGACAAGTCTTTGAAAACAATTTCCCGCTGACGTCAGGCATTGCCATGATATTCTCCATCGACAGCACCAACAACAACAATCCTTTTAATGCCACTTCCCTTATTGATTCATCCGGATTATACAGTTTTAACTACGTGCCTCAGGGGAATTTTGTGGTTTGGGTCATTCCTCTTGATTCTTCAAACTATCTGCCGACCTATTACGGAAATGTGATAACCTGGCAGCAGGCGACCGTTATCACTCTTGGTATACCTGCCAATCCCTATAACATCCAACTGGTTCAGGCTACAAGCGGACAATCAGGAAATGGGGGAATCAATGTTCATATGAATACAGAAAAGCTGAGCAATAGTTTATCGGTCGATATACGGATGATCCTGTTGAATGAATCGGGAAATGCCCTTCAGTTCAGGAATAACATTGGTTCAGGGGATTTTGACTTTTCTACTCTTGCCTATGGTGTTTATTTTCTGCGGGCCGAACTGCCAGGCTGTACAAGCCCCCTGGTCAGAGTTGAAATAACCCAGGATAAACCTACAGCAAATGTTGTTATGACATATACAGGGTCCAAGCTTCTTGGGATCAATGAAACCGAATCTCTGATTGAAGGGTTAAATATTTATCCCAACCCGGTGACGGACAAATTGACGTTGAGCATTATATCAAAGAAGGATGCAAAAATATTGATAAAAATTTGTGATCTGACCGGAAGAAATCTTACTTATGAGACTTATGACCTGAGTAAGGGGACCAACACTATTCTAATTAATACTGCACTCCTGCCATCGGGAATATTCATCTTAAAGATAACTTCAGATGATGGAACCAACAGGGTAAGAAAGGTAGTTAAATCGCAATAAAAGATCATCATCTTACTCAAATTTTGCCCATAACATAGAAGGGGCGACCTGACAGGTCGCCCCTTTCCGTTTCACCCGGGCCCCTTGTAATCTTTCATTTCCATCGATACAATTCTGTCCAGTGAGCTGAAAATATCTCAAGGATGACGATATCCGGTTTCTCTTTATCGACGATCTCCAAATTGGGGCCATAATGCCATCCATCAAAAAGAAAAACCGATTTCCTGAAGTTTTCCGAAAGAAAAGGCATCAGAGTTTCTCCATAGGAATCATCTATTATAATGGCTTTGGGAAGAGCAGGATTATCAACAAGCCTTACAGTTTCTAAACCGGTGTTACCTTTAAATTCTGGTGGTGGTTCCCAACCTGTTTTCTCTCCGGAGTGGGACCTTTTGTTCTTTAATCTGATCTTAGGAATGTGTTCTTTATAAATTCCTTCCAAGCCAAGCCTAAC
>CAZUYY010000629.1:0-1935 GCA_964624935.1 uncultured Prolixibacteraceae bacterium | reverse complement strand
AATGGGGCGGCAGTCTTATCCGTCCGGAAGCAACCGGCTACGGACAGGTTTATTTTGCTGCTGAAATGCTGAAGACACGTAAGCTTGATTTCAAAGGTAAGACTGTTGTTGTTTCTGGTTCAGGTAACGTCGCTCAATATGCTACCCAAAAAGCTACCCAGCTTGGTGGCAAAGTTGTTACCCTATCCGATTCTGAAGGTTACATCTATGATCCTAAGGGTATTGATGCTGAAAAACTCGCATTCGTTTTGAATCTCAAGAATGTCAAGAGAGGCCGTATCAAGGAATATTGCGATAAATACAGTGAAGCAAAATTCTTCGCAGGTAAACGCCCATGGGAAGTAAAATGCGACATCGCATTACCCAGCGCAACCCAGAATGAAATTAACGGAGACGATGCAAAGATCCTCGTAAAGAATGGTTGCTACTGCGTTTCAGAAGGTGCAAACATGCCTTCTACCCCGGAAGCTATTGAAGTTTACCTGGAAGCCAAGATCCTCTACGGACCTGGGAAAGCAGCCAATTCAGGTGGCGTCGCCACATCCGGACTGGAAATGTCACAAAACTCCATGCATTTATCATGGACAAGTGAAGAAGTTGATGAGAGGTTACACAACATCATGATCAACATTCACCAAAACTGCGTAAAATATGGAACAGAACCTGATGGATTTATCAACTACGTAAAAGGCGCCAACATTGCCGGTTTCGTAAAAGTAGCTGATGCCATGTTAGCTCAGGGACTTGTTTAATATTTCAAGGTAAATTGTAGAACGGGTACACGATGGTGTACCCGTTTTTTTATTCTCTTTTCCATCCAAAGAAAAGCAAAGAATTAAAGAAAGCATAATAGATTACTCCTGCCTGGACCTCAAGCATGGATTCGACAAGAATGTTGAAAGCAAAAACCGCAAGAAATGAAAAATAAATAAAATGAATTTTTCGTAAAGCAAACCAAGCCGGGACAACCAGATAAATTACAAGCAACAATGCACCAAAAATTCCCAAAGCAATATAAGTTTGCAAATACTGGTTATGAGCGTTCAGACGCATGTTGTAAACCATTACTCTATTCTCCTTCTGATATTCCGATAATAAAGCATCCTTGACATCGCCGGTACCAACGCCAAAAACCGGGTTTTCTTTGATTACTTCAATTGCAGCTTTCCATACAACCAGTCTCTCACTATTACTTTCCATAGTTTCCGGAGATGATTTCTTTTGCTCTGATAACACGGCCTCAGCTCTTTTAAAGCGTGCTGTGATAGTAGGTAGAAAGTTATATCCTGCATAAAAAATCATCGCCACCAGAAAGAAAAATAAAATGCCCTTCCATATCTGCTTATTAATGATTAATAAATACATCGTAATTATCAGAAAAAGAATTATCAATGAAAAGATTCCGGCTTTAGAGCTCAACAGAATGATCATAAATGAAAGATAAACAGCCAGGCAGAAAAGAAGAGTGCGGTTTTTTTTTGTCAAGGGTTGTTCTTTCCTGATCAGGTAATAAACCAATATTGAAACTGCCAGGTTAAGATACATCGAAAGATAGGAAGGATGAAGAAATCTTGAAAGGGATGTGTAGAAAAGAACCGTCGGATTACCTGAACTAAAATAAGAATAGAGTGCAAATCCCAGAAGGATTAGTGTACCGGTCACGCAACCTGCAATAAATGCTTTAAACACATTTATTATCAGCTTTTGAATGGGGAAATCCTCGTCAACAGTGGCAAAGATCAAAGGAAACAGCAACATTGATAGTTTTATCTGCAGGTCAAAAAAGCCATATTTCATATTTTTGGAATACAGCATACCAATCAGGTAAAAAATATAAATTGCTATGAATGAAAAAGTAAATATTCTGTGCCTTTCATGAAAGATGTCAGGTATTTTTGTAAACCTGCCTTCAATAATCCAGTTGATGACCATCAG
>CAZUYY010000628.1:0-1935 GCA_964624935.1 uncultured Prolixibacteraceae bacterium | reverse complement strand
TGTAGGAACCTGCAAAAGGTTCCGGAACCACATCCATAATCCAGGACTTTTTTCCCGTAGACATTACCCAGAACTTCTTTCACAACCTGGTACCCAAGAGACCAAAGGGTAATAGCATCCTGTTCTGAATCATTATAATTATCAGCAAATTCATCATAATTGTCCATAGTAATAAGTGTCATTTTCAGACCCTAAGATACAACAAAATAGAAAATTGTTTATTTACTTTTGATTCCGAAACTTTTATATCTTTGTTTTTCGGCATTTCTTAAATATATTTTTTTCCTTGCCTTTCATAAATTCAGGAACGAATACGAGGGTGAATGAATACAAAATCTACAGATTTAATTTCTCTGTTTGCTGATGCCATTCGTGATAACTGGGAATTCAGAGCACTTTCCGATTATGGAGGCAGCAGTTTTACTTACAGGGAAACAGGTGAGAAAGTCCTTAGAATTCATGAGTTATTCAGGAGATCTGGGGTTAGTAAAGGGGATAAAGTAGCACTTTATGGAAAAAATTCTGCCAACTGGTGCATTATCTATCTTTCCACAGTAACCTATGGTGCGGTTATCGTACCCATATTGCCCGATTTTAAGCCTGCTGATGTTCACCATATAGTAACTCATTCTGATTCCGTTATTCTCTTTGCAGAGGATTCCTTGTTCAACAGTCTTGACCCGGAAGCTATGCCACAGATAAGGCAGATCATGAAGATTCAGGATCAGTCGGTGTTATTCCGGCGGGGTGAATCCGCTGTTGAAGAAAGCGTTTCAGGATCTGTATCTGATTCTAATGGGGAACTACCTCCGGAGATGATCAATTTTGAGAGATCCCGGGGTGAAGACATCGCTGTGATCAGTTATACTTCCGGAACTACGGGCTTTTCAAAAGGTGTCGTGATACAGCACAAGAGTCTTCTTGGAAATATTCTTTATGCTCACCGGAATATGCCGTTAAATCCCCAAAACCGTATTCTCTCATTTCTTCCGCTGGCACATACCTATGGCTGTGCGTTTGAATTTCTTTTTCCTTTCACACTTGGCTGTGATATCACATTCCTGACGAAGACTCCATCTCCAAAGATCATCATGCAGGCTTTCCAGGAGATAAAGCCGGAACTCATCCTGTCAGTCCCATTGGTGATAGAAAAGATATACAAATCGCAACTGATCCCGGTATTGCGGAAACCTGCAATCAAGATCCTGACGCATATTCCATTGTTAAACCAACTGATATTCCGGAAAATCCGGAAAAAGATGGTAGATGTTTTCGGGGGAAATTTCCGGGAACTGGTCATTGGCGGCGCACCATTCAACAGCCAGGCAGAACGGTTTTTCAGGAAAATCAGTTTCCCTTTTACTGTTGGCTATGGCATGACAGAGTGCGGACCTCTGATCTCTTATGCCTCCTGGAAAACAACAAGACTGGGGGCTTCAGGAAGGATCGTAGATGAGCTCGAACTTAGGATCGATTCTCCTGAACCAACGAAAATAGCAGGTGAGATCCTTGTCAGGGGGAACCATGTGATGCTCGAGTATTATAAAAACGAAGAAGCAACACTTGCTGTACTGGAAAAAGACGGATGGCTGCACACCGGCGATCTGGGCATCATTGATTCAAAAGGGAATATTCATATCAAAGGCCGGAGCAAGAATATGATCCTTGGTCCTTCCGGCAAGAATATTTATCCCGATGAAATTGAATCCATTCTGAATAACCGGTTTCTTGTTATGGAATCACTGGTCATTGAGCGGGACCAAATGTTGGTTGCATTGATTTTTCCTGATGCGGATGCAATGGGGAAAGCGGATGTTACGAAAGAAAGATTACCTGATATTTTCAAAGGGTACATACATGACCTGAATCATCGTTTGCCAAAATACATTCATGTCTCCGGGTTTGAAATTGTGGAATCGGAATTCGAGAAAACAC
>CAZUYY010000627.1:0-1937 GCA_964624935.1 uncultured Prolixibacteraceae bacterium | reverse complement strand
TCATGTTCCCTGCAAATGCCTTCATAAAGCCTGCGTGTTTTAACCTCCAGTTGAAGGGAAGAATCATGTGCTTTCAGGTAGGTCCAGCCAAATTTTGCCATCAGGTGACGTTCATTGAGTTCATGGATGAGGGTCATCTCAAATTCCTCGCAGGAAAGGGCATTATCGATCCAGATCTCTCCCCTGGGAGTGAAGGGATACCGCTGTTCATTTCCTCCATATAGAAAAGAGTTATAGATCTTATGGCGAACCTTATACCCATCCACGATCCAGACATTATAACCATTCCGCTTTCCATAATAGTACCGGTAAATACCTTCGATACTTTTTTTGTTTGTACAACTGAAAAGTAGAATAATAATGACGGGGAGTAGAAGAAAAGGGCGGAGTTTCATAAAACTGAATTTAGACCCCAAAGATAAATCATTTATCGGGTGTTGGGTATTGGGTATTAAGTTATAAAGTTTATAAAGTTGGGTATTGGGCTATATATATTTTTGAGGTGCTAAACCCCACCCCCTAACCCCCTCCCCCAAGAGGGAGGGGGAAGAGAACTCCATAAAATAATATTACTTTTTTCATTTCAGCGGATTAATACACAACTCTTTCTTACCCAAAACTCCTCTCCATCTTGGGGGAGTGGCCAGGGGTGGGGTCATAAGGTCAGGGGGTCAGCACCTCAAAAAATGATTTAACCTATTTATTTGCAAAGGTTGTCTGGTTATAAGCGGACAAGCGGACAGGCGGACGAGAGGACAAGATAAAAAAGTGACAAAGTAACAGAGTAACAAAGTGTCAGCGTAAGCAAGGCGGACGAGCGGACAAGCGGACAGGCAGACAAACCGACAAGTTGGTGAAGTGAATGAGGTCTTTACATTCTGTCAAAGATTAACAGGATTTTTATTACTTTTGATAAAAAATTAGAAAACATGACCTTAAATGCTATAATAAAAGAAATAAAAAATATCCCGATTAACCGTCTGGAAGAACTTTATCAGTTTATTCATTCTATGACACCGGTAACCGGACATAATGAAAGTCTCCGAAAGAAAATTCTTTCATTTGGTGGTTCCTTTAGCGATATGAGTAGCGAAGATTATTCTGAGTTTCTTAATCAAACAAAACAAGCAAGAACTGAACTTTTTAACCGTGACATAGAGGTATGAAGCCATCCATGCTTGACACAGATATTCTTTCTGAATTTTTGAGAGGCAATCCTAAAGTGATTAAAAAAGTCGATGAACACTTGAAGTTATATGGTTTCATAAGTTTAAGCATCATTACTTATTACGAAATCTTAAACGGGCTTTTATATAAGGATGCAAAAAAACAGTTGAAAATGTTCGAAAACTTTGTGGAACTCAGCAAAGTAATTCCTCTTACTTTACCGATGGCGAAAAATGCAGCGACCATTTACGCTGATCTAAGAAAAAGGGGAACAGAAATCGGACATACAGACACTTTGATTGCTGGAATTGCAATTACAAGTGAACTTCAATTGGTAACAAATAATGTTGACCACTTCAAGCGAATTAAAAACCTTGAAATTGCAAATTGGATGAAATAGAGGCAGACATCCTCTATGTACATTTTGCAAACATACGACCCAGATTTTTCAGTAGGTTGTGACAACAAGGGCGACCGCAAGGGGCGCCCCTCCATTTGTCGACCGTGGGTGGGTCAATCATGAATGCATCGGACTGAAAATGCATTGGCCTTGCTTGATGGGTAGAGGGATATGCTTGGATCAAGATCATTCATCCCATAAGCCCAAGCTTTATCTTCCCCATAAGAACTCGACGACCAGAAGAAAGTTGCAAAGCCCTGGAAATCCCAGCTTTTGTCGATGTGTCTTGCTCCGGATAATAGTGCATTGAACCCAGAGTATCCAGAATATTTTAGAGGACTGCCGGCGAAGGCGTTGCTAACGTAATTGG
>CAZUYY010000626.1:0-1938 GCA_964624935.1 uncultured Prolixibacteraceae bacterium | reverse complement strand
CTTCCGGTATTCGTACCATCTTATCCCCGCAACACCACCTCCTGCATTTACACTGTGGCATGTTACAAATGTTTCATAACTCCCGAAATTACGATATTGGTTTCTGAACATCAGGCGGTCGCCCAATCCGTCTAAAGCTAAGGAACCACTTCCTGGTTGCGGAACAACATTACCCAATTCTGTATAAGCGGTGACCGGTAAGGCCGTGACATAGGTAAATGTTGAATTTGAGGTCGTCGTCCAATCTGCATGCAACGCCCACAATATAAGATCCGGATCACCATTACCATCGATGAATGCAAAATAATTTGGAGTTCCGGTGGCAGGATATGCTCCATCACAATCAGCAGGTAACATTGCCCAACATTTGCTTCCTGCTGCCAACCCTGATCCTCCCAATGTCTCAGTTTTGAAATAAAGCATCCTGGCTGAAGGATCGCCGACCAGCATTTTATTGCGTTCCATTACACAGCCTGCAGAACCAATGAATGGAGAGTTAGAAGTATTAGTATTGAACCGGTTGACAGCCAAATAGTACCCATCGTTCCAAACTCCGATCTTGGGGTAATCAGGCATATAGTCAAATTGGAATGCGTAGCGGTAATAGGAGCCGGTAGGATCAGGTGAAGTCGATACCGCGATCATTTCGAAATTGGTGTAATATGGATAGGTTCCGCAATCAATTGCGAATTGACTGATCACCCATCGATCGGAGTTGTCATCATATACTACAACACCATCTCCATCGTCGTGTCCGTTCCAGGGGCCGTTGAAACCACTCCAGAGTGTATTGGTATTGACGGGGCCGAAGATTGACACACCACTCTTATTGAATATCTGGATCATGGTATTTACGAGTTCCACATAATCATTCGGACCGACATCACCATCAGAATCCGGAGGAGTGACCTCTGAAGTGTTCTGTTGGTTGCTCGATCCGTTAAAGTTTTGAATGGGAACACTTTCCATGGTCAGTGGGCCATTCGTATTATATACAGATTGTATGGCATTATCTTTGACAAATCCGGGTGGAACCGGTCTGAATTTATTTGGTACCTCCCTTTCAACTTCTCTGATCCATCTGCTCCAAAATGGTTTCTTTACCGGTTTCATTACCCTGAGTGGTCTGGAAATGTCGAAATGTACCGGGTACTTAACCATGACCCCCTGGGATTGTACTCCCTGGTTGACCATCAAGCCTAATATAATAAGGAGGAAGGTATATAAATGTAAATTTCGGGTTATATCAATTTTCGTTTTCATTTTATTTAAGATATTCTGATTTTGACATATTACAAAGTTAGCATGGGATGAAAAAAATACAAATAAAAAAAATGGAATATGTTTCAGACAGACTAAAAAATAAAGAGAGCATGGAAAACTTTTCAAGAGTTTTACTACTTTTGCATCCTCACACTCACATATTTTGGCCTGCAAGAAGGCACACACTCAAATTCACCCATTATTTGCGGTAGTAGCTCAGATGGTAGAGCATCAGCTTCCCAAGCTGAGGGTCGTGGGTTCGATCCCCATTTACCGCTCAAAGCAAATTACTTCTAAAATCACCGAAATGCCCGCCAATACCAAGTAATCTAAGGTCTGGCGGGCTTCTTTTTGCCTCCCCCTAAAAATATTTTCATCATTTGAGTGCGTCTGAAAGCATATAAATCGTACCTTTATTGTGCAAATTATTGTGCAAATTCTTAATCATGCTTCCACCAGGTGAAAATATTCTTTCCCTTGTAAAATATGATAAAATGAGATGTTCGTACAATATCAATGCTTTCTTCATTATCCTGAAATTGTGCAAATATACCCCTCATATTACCTTGTAACCTCCTCAAACCCAGTCAAAATATGAAAGCCTCGGCAAAAATCAACCTCGACAACAGACGCAAGAAGACTGATGAAACCTATCCATTGGTCCTCCGCATCATC
>CAZUYY010000625.1:0-1944 GCA_964624935.1 uncultured Prolixibacteraceae bacterium | reverse complement strand
TTGATATCCTTGGGGATAAAACCATTGATCTGGTGCTGATGGACATCATGATGCCGGTGATGGATGGCTATACAGCCATTAAAAAGATCCGTGAAAATCCACAGACAAAAAATCTCCCGGTAATTGCACTTACAGCCAAAGCTCTTAAAGAGGACCGTGAAAAATGCATTGCAGCCGGGGCAGATGATTATCTTGCAAAACCTGTAGATTATGATATGCTGATCGGCTTGGTGGAAGCCTGGTGCCAGAAAAAAATATGACCATGAATGTACATGCCGTCGATACTGCAAAGACACATCAAATTTCAGTTCAGGGGAACCTGCAATTCGTATCTGATCGCGAGGACCTGTTTAATGAACTAAAACCAGGAAGTTATGCTGAACTTGAATTAACATTCTTTGATGCAAGGATATTACCAGCGGATGTAATCATCCGGTTAATGAGTTTTATTGCAGCAAATCCAAATATCAAGCTTAAAATTAACGTTTTTCATCGTTATCTGGCTTCCTATCTTTTTCGTTTAGGATTAAGGTGTCATTCACTGAATCAGCATTCTTTTGAATTACGGGAATCAAAAAGGATCCGGGCCGTTGTTATGGGTGGATCTGCCGGAAGTCTTGATAAGATCATGTCGGTAATGGCGAAATTACCACATACAGAAATCAGTGTTTTCATTGTTCAGCATATCCTTGAAGAAGAGCCAAATTATCTGGGAGAGATTTTGCAACGAGGTACTTCTTTTAACGTTGCACAAATATCTGATAGAGTTCCCATTAAACCAGGAAGTGTTTATATTGCACCGCCCGGGTTTCACATGAAAATAGAAAAGGGGATGATCCGCCTTACAAAAGAAGCGAAAAAGAATTTTGCACGTCCTTCAATTCAAGTCACCTTCGAATCATTGGTAAACGAGTACCAGGATCAGCTTTTAGTGGTAATGTTATGCGGTTACGGAGAAGATGGTATACATGCACTCCCATTACTTAAGAAGGCTGGTGCACGTATTATCATAGAAGACCCGGGTGATTGCGAAGCAAAGGATCTGCTTGTCAATGCCTGGAAAACAGGCAGTGTCGATTATAAATTTCCATTGCCTGAACTGGTGTCCTATTTATCACGGATGATCGAACCGGATAAGCCAAATATAGGAGAGATGGAGCTAAAGCTATTTCTTGAAAGGCTTCATGAAAATTACGGTTACGATTACCGGCATTACAGCTCACAAAGTGCTATCCGAAGGATTTCAAGGGTGATGACAGATAATCACATTTATTCTTTCAAAAGGTTTGAAGAACTCATTTTGCAGGATCGGGATCTATTTGAGAACCTGTTCCTTGAATGTTCTATCAATGTGACGGAGTTTTTCCGGAACCCGGAAACATTCCTGACCATGCGGGAGAAAGTACTAACCTACCTTGATTCTTTTCCACACATTAAGATTTGGAGTGCAGGTTGTTCCACCGGTCAGGAGGCAGTTTCACTTGCAATCCTTCTGGATGAACTTGGGATTCTTCATAAATCGCAGATATACGCTTCTGATATCAATCCATATGTAGTTGAAGAGGCACAAAATGCAATTTATTCCATTGATAGTTTGAATAAAAGCAAGGAGAATTATCAACTGGCAGGAGGGAAAGTTGATTTTTCTCATTATTTTATTATTACGGATGCATATGCACAAGTGAAACCTTATATTTTGGAACGCATCCTGTATTTTCAGCACAGCTTGCTTAACAAGGGGGCATTCAATGAATTTCACCTGATACTTTGCCGGAACGTATTAATTTATTTTGATCATACCTTACAGAATACCGTACTTGAATTATTCTTTCGTTCCCTCGACATGAATGGGTTCCTTGTATTGGGGGAAAGCGAGAGTATAGCGTTTTATCCAATAGGATTTCAGGTTTTTGATAAACAAAATAAAATTTTTAAAAAAATAAT
>CAZUYY010000624.1:0-1946 GCA_964624935.1 uncultured Prolixibacteraceae bacterium | reverse complement strand
CCAATTGTCTTGTTGGATTGCCCGGGGTTTTTGATTCGTCTGAACGACCATGGATTAACATCAACGGCGCTGATTCTAAAGAAATTATAAAAACTATAAATACCTGCCCTTCAAGAGCACTCTTATATTTGAAAAACGCTAATTATTCACTTAGAAAACCTCGTAAAAAATCAAAGAAAACTCCAAAGTTTGCACGGATTGAGATTTTAAAAGACGGTCCGGCCATTATCTCAGGGAACTTTATCTTGCGTGATTCAAATAAGAAAAAGATCCGCCTTAAAAGAGAAAAAGCAGCAATATGCCGTTGTGGCGCTTCCAAAAAAAAGCCCTTTTGCGATGGAACTCATCTTGCCATCGGGTTTAAAGATTGACTGCTGCAAATATCATACAATAAATTAATTAACTTTTTAAAAATCATTAATGCATGATTATTGGTCTAATCAAAGAATCGGAAAAGGAAAGACGGGTTGCCTTGCTGCCGGAAGTCGTAGCCGCTTTAGTTAAGTTGAAAATTCCCGTTATTGTTGAAAAGGATGCCGGTAAACGATCCTATGTTTCAGATGATGAATACATTGCTTCCGGCGCAACGATCCATACAAAAAAAGAGGTCTTCGGTGAAGCCGGAATGATCGTGAAGATCAACCCACCGACATCTGAAGAACTTGGTTTGATGAAAGCTGATCAGATTTTTTTAGGTGTGCTGAACCCTCTTGTCGATCATGAAATCGTGAAAAAACTTGCTGCTGCCGGAATTACGACTTTCAGCCTTGATATCATTCCCCGCACTTCGCGTGCACAGGCCATGGATATCTTGTCCTCCATGTCAACGGTGAATGGATACAAAGCCGCTCTGACGGCTGCGAATACCCTGCCTAAGTTTTTCCCCATGTTCATGACTGCTGCAGGAACGATAACTCCTGCCAAAGTCTTAATCCTTGGAGCCGGTGTTGCCGGACTTCAGGCTTTGGCCACAAGCAGGAAACTGGGTGGAGTGGTGGAAGTTTTTGATGTAAGAGCCGCCGTCAAAGAGGAAGTGACCGGACTTGGAGGAAAATTCATCGATGTAGAAGGCGCCAGGGACGAAAAATCCGCGGGTGGCTACGCAGTGGAACAGACCGAAGAATTTAAAAACCGTCAGGCACAGGCCATCCATGAACATGCAATCCGCTCGGATGTAATTATCTGTACGGCTCAGATCCCCGGAAAAAAAGCTCCGGTACTTATAAAAAAAGAAACAGTCGAAGCGATGAAACCCGGATCGGTGATCATTGATATCGCTTCAAGTTCCGGGGGAAATTGTGAGCTTACAAAAGATAAGGAAACCGTCGTAACCAATGAGGTTACCATCATCGGTAATTCATTCTTTGCCATCGATATGCCTTATGATGCAAGTAAGATGTTCGGCAAGAACGTTCTTAACTTCCTAAAACTCATGATATCACCTTCCGAAGGATTTAAAATTAATTGGGAAGACGATATCGTGAAAGGAACCTGTGTCACCCATAATAAAGAAATCATTAACGAACGGGTCAAAGCCCTGATCCAAAACTAAAATTTTATCTATATGACTGAAATCTTAAAATTTTTCCTGTTGTACAGAGAGCCAATCTTTGTTATCATTCTCTCAATCTTTCTTGGGATCGAGGTAATCTCACACGTTCCCTCAGTTCTTCATACCCCGCTGATGTCAGGTGCAAATGCCATTCATGGTGTCGTGATCATCGGTGCAATCATTGTCATGGGACATGCCAGAGAACTGTTGCCCATGATACTGGGATTCATTGCAGTAGTGCTCGGCACTTTGAATGTCGTTGGCGGCTTTGTCGTCACTGACCGCATGCTTGAAATGTTCAGGAAAAAGAAAACTAAAAACTAAAGAATTATGGATAAGATTATAGCAATCACACGTTCTTATGAATTCTCGAACTACATTTCCATTCTTGAGA
>CAZUYY010000623.1:0-1949 GCA_964624935.1 uncultured Prolixibacteraceae bacterium | reverse complement strand
GCACTGCACCTCTATTTCCGATTTTGTGCTGCCATTGATCAGGTCGAGGCCGGTGCCGATTACGTTTCTGTCGGAATACCAGGTCTGTCCGTATCGCAAAGAAAGATCGAACCAGTGACAGGCAGCCCAGTTAATCATGACCATACAACGAATTCCCTTCCCATAATATGAAGGAATTGAATAACTGTACTGTACATCACTTTCATAGGAATAGATCCTTTCATCATAGGTATCGGTATCGAACAACGCATAAAGGAAGTTTATCGAAAAATGATTTCCCGGGAGTTTGTATGTGATGTTCTGGCTGAGCAAATAACCATAGGCGGGAGGTAATTTATCATACTTGTTTCTCAGCCAGTCAAAACAGCTTTTCACAAGCAGGAAATCGGTTACTTGCCAATCGGCCTGATAACGCAGGGTGATTATTTTTTCTTCTTCCAGAACATTGACCGGCCGTGCGGCTTCAGTCGTATTGATCTCTTTCGTCCGTATCCTTAACCGAAGGAACATCTTCACAGATCTGCCGGCAGTATAATTTGATTGCAGTTGATATTCACTTCCATAGGAAGGACTATAAGTTCTGTACTTCAGCCATGGAAAACGGTATATGTCGGCATAGCCGGTCAAACTGAAGCCTGGTGCAACACCGGCATTGAAAGTAAACTGTATTCCCTCTTCATTTGTATTTGAGCTGTTTTGTCCTGAGGCGTTTGACAATAAATCCTGGTAATTGCGCTGATAATCGCGGAGAGAAAAAGAAAACATCAGCCTTGGGTCGGGAGTGAACTGAATGGCGGAAACAAATGCCATTCCACCATTCCTGCTTCGGGAACATTCGCCGGATAAAAATACACCGGGTAAAGCGGCCTGGAAATCAATCCCTGCATTCAGATTTTCCTTTCCATGAAAATTAAAGAGGTTATAGGGATAGATCTTCGGCTCCAGGTCTGCGCTCCAGCGACTATGAAAGCACGTTAACCCTATGGAAAAGAAAGAACTCTTAAAGTTGACATTACCTCCGAAGATGGATTCACGGATTGAATTCTTGTCTTCAATTTCCCTTGGTATTCTGTGATATCCGGTTTCAGTGAACGAGCTGACGATCCCTGCATCACCTGTAATCGTGTCCTCTCCGGTCACATTTGCATCCCGCTTATGGTTCGAATAGATCAGGGACAGCCTGAAATTCCATTTCTTTAACACCACGGCAATTCCCCGGAGATAATTCTCTTCATTGACCGACTGACTTGGAACAACGCCACGTGCATACCTCCGGACATTTCCCGTTCCCGGGATCGCACCTGCTGAAATGCCGGAGCTGAAAGTCAGTCCCTGCCCAAAGTCCACATTAAAATTGCCAATCGTAATTTGTTTCAGTATGCCCGTATTTTGAAGGCTTATGAACCCTGAATAAAAATCCATCCCATATTTCTGGTTCCCCCTGAAAAACTGTTCGCCCGGATCTTTCTGACCGCTGAAGCCTATAAACAAACGGTTATAAAAAGAATAAGAATAGCGGAAATAAAGTCTCGCAGGACTTCCCTCATATCCTGCATTCGGATTCTTTTTAAGCAGGGAGTCCGGAACATGATATCCTGCCTGCTTCTGTAAAACCTGACCGGCTCTTATCACAAGTTGGTTCCTTCCTGATTTCAGCAGATCTTTTATCCTGATCGGATGTTTTTCCTTTTCCGGCCCTGCCGAAACAAAGGGCAGTATCTTCCCGATGGTCGCAGAATCAAAACCATCCACAACTTTGAGTTCATAAACAGAATAAATTGTCCCATAGGTGAGAATGTATCGTAAAAGATTGCTGATTTGCCGGTCATCCAGGAACACCAATTGACTGAGTTCTTCCTGATTGGTATTATTCAGATTGATGGGATGCTCTTTCAGGTGATCAAGCCCCTCCGAGATTTCTGAAAAGTCAATAGGCTTGTCAGTGATTT
>CAZUYY010000622.1:0-1951 GCA_964624935.1 uncultured Prolixibacteraceae bacterium | reverse complement strand
CATGATACTGGGAAAGGGTCGGATTTCATCTTCGCTTTCACTCAATTTCTTACCTTTGCAAACAGCACCTCACTAATCCTTACATGAAGATATTACTCCTTAATCCTCCACGGAGTCCTGAAAATAATATTCTCCGCTTTGCCCCGGAAAATGCAAAGCCTTTCATTCACAAGAAACTCATTGGTCCTCCTCTTGGATTGCTAACGATAGCCGCTGCAATCAAAGATTTCGATGTTACTGTATTCGATTCAAAAGGTGAGTACGATCTTGACACAAAGACGCCTCCTTTGAATACCCTTGTTTTACAGTTACTGGAGAAATATCAACCTGATATTGTTGGAGTTACAATCATTACATCCGAATTTGATTATGCCCTGGAAATATTCCGGGCAGTAAAGCAATTCAATCCTATGATCCTTACTGTGGCCGGAGGTTTGCACGCGACAATCTGTACCAATGATTTTGCCGGTACTGATGCTGATGTTGTGATTCCCGGACAATGTGCGCATATTTTCAGGGAATTGGTGATTGCAAAAGAAAAAGGAATAAAGCTGGAATCTGTTCCGGGGATCTTCATGAATGTCAATGGAGTTCTGAAAAGAACAAAGGGAAGCACTCATCCATCGGATGCTGCAAATGCAGATTATCTCATGCCCGACCGTCGTCATCTCGACCGGTGGATCAGTACCTATAAGGTCGGCAACAGCCCGTTTCCCAGCACCTATGTTTTTTCTTCGCTTGGATGCCCGTATAAATGTACTTTTTGTTCAATCTGGACACAATTTAAAGGAAAATATTATCAGCGTACTGTTGAGAGTATGATCACTGAATTGAAATCAATGGATGAATATCCGGTCGTAAGATTCGCTGATGCCAATACAGTGGTTGATCATCGTTTAATGGACCTGCTTTTTGATCGTGTTGTCGAAGAAGGGATTAAAAAGACATTTGTTATGGATATCCGTGCAGATGTTGCGGCTCATCATCCTGAAATCATTGAGAAACTTGCAAGGGGAGGCTTAAAGGTCGTGATTTGTGGTTTCGAATCTTTCCGGGATGAAGAATTGAAAAGATATCATAAGAAATCCCCGGCATTTGATAATGAGGAAGCTATCAGGGTCTTCGAAAAAAATGATATCATGGTGAGGGGAAATTACGTTGTACCAAATAATTATGGACTTGAAGATTTCAAAACATTAGCAGAATATGCCGACAAGAACAGGGTTGTATATGCCGGATATACTGTATTGACGCCTATGCCTGGAACAGTTTTTTATCATGAAGTGAAGGATGAAGTTATTGATTATAATTATAAGAAGTACAACTTCTTCAACTCCGTAATGAAAACAAAACTTCCTCACGACCGATTTCATGAAGAGATTGGAAAATTATGGCTGATCAAGAAAGGAAATGATGTCATTTAGGAGTTTATAAAGTTCATAAAGTTTATAAAGTTTGTAAAGTGACGTAGTATCTATCAAAACAGAATGAAAAAAGTCCTTTTGGTGAACTGTAATACTGAAAAAGCACCCTATCCTGTGCCACCGCTGGGGCTTTGCCTGATCTCTGCCAGTCTTACGGGAAAATGGAATGTAAGTATATTCGATTGTACGTTTAATGAAGGGGCGGGCCTCGTTGACCGTGTGATTCAGTTCAAACCGGATTATATTGGTTTCAGTATAAGGAACATTGATAATACTATAGCCGATAACTTTGTCTATTATGTTGATTCCCAATTTTCAAATATTATACGACCAGTTAAAAAAATGACTTCTGCCAAAATCATACTTGGTGGCAGCGGGTTCAGTATTTTTCCACAGGAACTAATGGAGTTGACAAAGGCGGATTATGGTATCATCGGTGAAGCAGAGACAACTTTTTATCAATTATTGGATACCCTTGAAAGGGGAGAGGAGGTAAAAAATACAGGTAAGATCATAGTGAGCAATGA
>CAZUYY010000621.1:0-1953 GCA_964624935.1 uncultured Prolixibacteraceae bacterium | reverse complement strand
GTTTCGAATTTATTGAAGGCAGCCGTTTTGTTTATCCTCTGAGTAGTGAGTCCATGCCCTTTTTAAATAAAACCGGGAATGTCTTTTTTGCCAAATGGTTCAGCATGATCCTGAATCAAAGGATCACGGATACGCTGAGCGGAATAAAGGCAATGTATAAAAAAGACTTCGACACAATTTATAAAACCTGGGGGTTTACAGGGATCAGCGATCCGTTCGGTGATTTCGAATTGCTTTATGGCAGTGCAAGATACGGTCTTAAAATCGGCGAAATTCCCATGAAATACAGACCAAGGACCTATGGTCAACGAAAAACAAAAATATTCTTTCATGGATTTTATTTACTGAAGATGGCATTTCATGGTTCATATCTGTTCAGAAAATGACACACAAAGTTAAAGTACCACAATTTGCACCATTTCTATCGCTTGAAGATTATAAAGCAATCCTTCCCTGCTTTGAAAAGAATTGGATAACTGAAGGTCCAAAAGCAGAAGAATTCCGCAACAGACTTTTAGAATTTATAAACGCAAAATATGGTGTATTTGCACCAAACGGAACGCTGGGTCTGTATCTCGCATTGAAAAGCATAGGCATAACAACCGGGGATGAGGTGATCGTACCCGATTTTACTTTTATAGGTTCATCAAATGCAATAGAAATGACAGGAGCAACACCTGTGTTTGTCGATGTCAACAATAGAAATTTTCAGATTGATCTGACGAATGCTGACAAATTAATCACTCCGGATACAAAAGCTATAATGCCTGTTCATATTTATGGCACTGCCTTAGACATGGAACCTGTGAAAAGTTTTGCAAAAAAACACAACCTGAAAATTGTCGAAGATGCAGCACAGGCGATCGGTGTTCATTACAAAGGACAACATGCCGGAACTTTTGGAGATATAGGTGTCTTTTCATTTTTTGCCGATAAAACCATTACTACAGGGGAAGGCGGTTTTATTGTAACCAATAATAAAGATCTGTATGAAAAGTTGCAATTTTTAAGGAATCAAGGCAGATTAAACAGGGGTACATTTATTCATCCTGAGATAGGTTATAACTTCCGCATGACAGATATTCAGTGCGCTATCGGGATTTCGCAGCTAGACAAATTCAACCTGATCAAAGAACGCAAATACTTTATAAAAGAATTATATTATAATCTGTTAAAAGAGGTCGGGGAAATAAAATTTTTTGAACCGGAACCCGGGGCTGATTGGCTTCCTTTCAGAGTCGCTATACTTTGCAAAAATGCACATGATCTCATGAAGTATTTAAGTGAAAATGAAATTGAACCCCGAACTTTTTTTTATCCCCTGCATAAACAGATCTGTTATCAATACCTGAAAGGAAAAGTTGATTTGAACGATGAAAATTATCCGAATTCAATTTATGGATATGACTCCGGCATTTGCCTGCCGACCTTTCCATCATTGACAGAAGAACAAGTTAATCACGTATGTATAACCATAAAATCATTTTATGCCAACGAATCATCTCTTTTATGAATATTATGATACGCTGTATGCAGATAAAAATTATAAAGAAGAAACGGATTATTTGTTTTCTATTGCAGAATTGTATTTAACAAAACCTCCGGAGAAAATACTGGAAATAGGCTGCGGTACAGGAAATCATACGCTTGAAATAGCAAAACACGGTTTGCCTGTTACGGCCATCGATATTGATCACAGCATGGCTGAAATAGCAAAAATAAAAATTAAAAAAGCGTATATTTCTGTCGGAGGAATAGGACTCGGAGCGATTATCGGCAAAGGATCGGTCATGATATCGAAAGCGGACTCGGAAATCACCGAGCTTGATGTCAAAAATGTCATTAATACCGCCGAGAGCGAGCTTCCCGCCACCGCGCTTCTCAATAAAAAAATAATTCTGACGATTCCTCTTGCATATAAAATAGACGAAGAAATGCTCATCGGCAGGCCGA
>CAZUYY010000620.1:0-1969 GCA_964624935.1 uncultured Prolixibacteraceae bacterium | reverse complement strand
GTTCCAGAGGCATTGGAAAATCTTAAATCGCTAAACGCGTTATACTTCTGATTAATATTTGAACTTGGATCAAGTCTCAGGTGTTAAGTCTCAAATCCGAAGTCTCAAGTCTGAACTGTAAAATGCAAATTGTAAAAAAATATTCTGCTGACTGACAACTGCTGACTTTTTCGCATCACGACATTTTCCATTATATTTGAAAGGTCAATGTTCTAAAACCCAAGGAAATGAAAAACCTTAGATCCTTAATTTATTGCTCAGGAGTGGCTCTCTTCCTTATGGTCTTACCTGTCATTGGACAACAAACCAGAATTGATCCAAAGGAACTTGAAAACCAATTTTATCTGTCAAAGGATAAAAGTGATGAGATCGTTAAAGATTATTCATGGTATTACAGAACGGATGTTATCAGAGATGGGAAAGTTGTGTCTATACAGATCGAAGCATGTCGTTATGGACCAGATGGGAAACTTCAGGAAAAAATTATTAATAATCAGGAGGCAGCGCTGCCTTCAACATTCCTTATTCACGAGATAGCGCAGGAACAGAAAACCAAATTGGTCACCTTTTTGAACGACCTTCGTGTCTTTCTCGAAAAATATGCATTGAGTGATAAAAAGTTGGGGAGTGTCTTTTTTTCCAATGCAATAATAGGAACTCCCGATCCCAATGACCAGGTTCTTGTTAACGGTAAAGATGTCATTGTGAAAGGAGATAAACTTCTGTGGTGGTTAGATCTGCATATCAAAGTGGTCACGAAGGCTTCACTTGTGACAACCTTTGAAGGAAACCAGGTTGAATTTACGGCGACATACAAATATATTGATCCGGGATTGCAGTATATGAACTTTGCCGAGATCAAAGTGCCTTCTAAAAGCGTCATCGTGCAACTGCAATTCTACGATTACTCGAAAGTCAAAGTGTAATAAAATCCGAAAACTCACTCTAAAATCAACCGCAAAGACACCAAGACGCAAAGAAAGCAAAATCAATGTTGTAGACTTTAGCAAATAATTATCCTCCTTTTTCCCCTGTGAAAAAAAGGATCTGCCTTGCCGGACTTAACCTCAAGGTTGAGGTCCTGTGGCAGATTTGCTGACAGGGAATTAAGAGCAAGGCAACTGGCAGAATCGACAGTAAGGTGTAAAGTTCTTTTTTCCCCTTCATACTTTAAAAACGCATCAAAACCACGTACGGAAGGATCGGCAAAAATGATTTCATCCAAATGATGAATACTCAATATATTGTTGTCATCAATCTGTATGTTGTTTTCGATGCGTCCTTCTATTCTGCCTAAACGGGGAAGTATTCCGCCACATCCGCAGGGTTCATTGATGATCCGGGAAATATTGCCTGTGCAGTAACGGATAAGTGGCATGGCTTCGTTGGAAAGTGTCGTTATGACTATCTCGCCAGGTTCGCCGGGATTGGCAGGCTTGCCCGTCCGGAGATCGATAATTTCAAAAATAAGATCGGCATCCCGTAAATGGTGCCCGTTGTGATGCCTGCAATCAACAGCACAACCGAAGCCAAACTCCGTATGGCCATAATGCGTGAACACATCGCATTTCCAGGATTCTTTAATACTGCTGATCACGGATTGTGGTGCATAGTCTGCGGCCAGAAGAACACTTTTTGGACGCAAATCCGGTGCTGTACGGCTCATATAAAGTATTTCAGCAGGCATGCCGATCAGACAATCTGCTCCCCGGGAGGCTTCAATCGCTTTATCTACTGTTTTAATCGCTCCCGTTATTTCTGAGGTAACGCCTATTCGTGCAAGACTTTCCCTGAGAAGACTACCCAGGCTGTTTTCGGTTTTATTTGACAGAAGTATTTGTGCATGCCCCCCTTTGCAGATCATGGTACTCATTCCGGCAGCAAAGAAATCCATAGTTCTTTCAAGGTCAGCCTTCGAAAAGAAGATTCTTTTTCTTTGGCTGGTGGTGCCGGAATTCGAGAGTGTTGT
>CAZUYY010000619.1:0-1970 GCA_964624935.1 uncultured Prolixibacteraceae bacterium | reverse complement strand
ATTGCATTCTTCATTCCTGACCATTGAGGTCAAATTAAAAGATTACCACCCAATTCATTGATTCTTATTAAATCGGGCATTTCCTTTATTTTACTTCTAATAAAAAATATCGAAATTTCAGCAGATTGTTGTTTTTTGGAAAAAATCTGAGAAAAATGATGCTAAATAAAAAAAAGTCATTATATTTGTAAACAGCTATAATTATTCTATACTTAGATTTTAATAAGATATTTAATAAGATATGAATAGTTTTTATAAATAAAGACTCTCATTTTATAGTGTAAATTAAAGATAACCCACTTAACCTTTTTAACATGAAAAAAAATTTCTTTCTTACGCTCTCACTATTGATTTTCGTAGTGATAAGTTCATTGGCCCAGAAACATGACACGTGTACATGGTACATCGGAGGCGGCGGAAATTTCAATTCAACATGGATCGTCCATCAGAATACTTATGGAGAGCCATTGATGAAATACCAATTCACCCCAAGCTATGCAGTCAATGCTAACATTGGATTAGATTTTTCACCCCATTGGGGTGTCAAAATGGAATTGGGTTACACCCTTCTGGGACAAAAATATAAAGACACGCAGTATGGCCTGCCTGCCAACAGGACCATTGATCTAAATTACTTCCTGCTGCCCGTTATGCTGAAGTTCCGTGCAGGTGGAGAAAAAACAAAGTTTTACGCAATGGCCGGTCCGGAACTTGGTTTATTGTTATCGGCATCCCAGGTATATCAGCGTAATGGCGTGGATGCTCCTGTTTTTAATAATCCTCAGGCAGGTCCCATCGATGTATCCCAAAAAAGTATCACAAACCGTTACACGAAAGCTGCAGGAGATATAAGACTGGACCTTGGCGTTGAGCTTACACCTTCAAAACATTTTATGATCGATATTGGCCTAAGCAGCGCATATTCCATTACTGACCTCAACGCACCAAGCTGGAGACTTCTGAATGATACCGGACACTACAATATTTCTCATGATTTTTATGTAGGGCTGAATCTCGGCCTTAATTACATGTTCTGATCAGTTTATAACTATACAACTGATAAAGGAACTGGATTCTCAGGTAAAGGTAACAAAGTCACAGAATGACAGAGTATGCAAGGTGGACAAGCGGACGATATAAAAAGGAACAGAGTGCCAGAGTGAAAGTTGTTGGACAAGCGGGCAGGCGAACAATATAAAAAGAAACAGGGTACCAAAATAACAAAATGACCGGGGAGGAAGGGTTACAGAATTTCCTGTTTAAATAATTAGTTTTAAATAGGGACTTATAGAATATAGTTTAATTTTGTCATGTGTCGACCATTTTTTTGGTCAACGTATTTCAGGCACTGACATGAGCAAGGTACCTGTTCCGCATCCAAAATCCAGTATTTTGTCTTCTTTCTAATGTTCATGAGATCAATCAACTCTTCCTTGATTCGTTTTTCGGGAATTGTAAATGCTATAAATGAATCGAACAGCTTCGTTAAAAATTGGAAAACAAAGGTTGGAATAAATTTCTCTTTCATGATAGTGCAATGATTTTTAGTTTGTTGATGAATGTAAATAATGTTATAACTTTATTTAAGTTTTTCTGGTAAAGGTAAATGATTAAATGCAGGGGGAGGGGGAAAAGATAATTTACGATTTACGATTGCGGATTAACGATTGTATTTAAAATATGCGATATGAGATTGATTGGATGAATTCTCGTTTTTTAACCTCCTTTTTAAATATTTATTCTATTTTTGTAAAAGAGTGCTGACGTTCGTGTTGATGTTTATTCCTGAAAAGTAAAAGGGAATCGTATGCAAATCAAGAATTATTCCAATCTATTCAAATCATGAAAACAAGACATTTACTTTTAGTCGCAATCCTGTGTTTGGCGCTGATGAATTACTCATCAATAAAAGCTCAATCCACCGGATATGTCAAACAAATCATCACGGCGAATTCAGGAATATTTGAGCA
>CAZUYY010000618.1:0-1971 GCA_964624935.1 uncultured Prolixibacteraceae bacterium | reverse complement strand
AATAAGTTGTCCCCACCGATCATAAATATACATGTTGAACCGGACATTCCGGTAAAGGCCAATCACCCGGAAAACATCATTTTTTCCATCGCCATTGGGTGTAAAAGCGTTGGGGATAAAGTATTTATAAACCTTAACGTAAACAGTGTCGGAATTGATACAGCAGTTGTGATCCTTCACCCTGACCCAGTAATTTCCCTGATCGCTTACGGAAATAATGGAATCTGTAGACCCGTTGGACCAAGTGTATTCCAAATTTCCTCCACCGGCATGAAGATTGATTGTCGTTCCTGAATAGACAAATATTGTATCTCCCAAGTTGACCCTTGGTAACGGATGAACCGTGACCTGCAGAGAGTCGGTAAAATTCATCCCGTTGAATTTTTCAGTCAGCCTGACCTTGTAGGTGCCCGGTTGGGTATAGTGATGTAAAGGTTCTGTAACTGTGGTCACTATACCATCCCCAAACTCCCAGAAGACACTATCGATATTGGCCTTGTTTGTGATATAAAACCGGGTGACATCTCCCAGGCAGCTACTGTCGTAAGTAAATACAGGAATATTGAAATAGCTCTGAATAAAATTCGGCAGGCTGTAAATGGAAGCATTGCCTGCAAGCGAAAAACGTGATTTCGGGACATTGTTCAGCAGATTCAGGTTACATTGGATACCGGGCCGGGTAGGATTATAGATCACTTCAAGAGAATCGGTTTTATCGATCAGGTTTACTGTCCGGGATGCATAGATCCTTCCATCCGTTGCCAATTGTAAGGTGCCTGTCCGTATACCTTGTATGGAATCGATATCCGCAGGGTTTGTAAGACCATTTGAAAGGTCAAACTGGCAGATATAAGATGGAAATGCAGAAGCGCCATTACCTGTCAGCAGCAGGAGGCTGACATAAAGTTTTTTATTATCCGGGGAAAACTCGATCCCGTAAGGAGAAATATCGGGTTTTGCGAAGGTATAACTTTGAGGGTCGCTTAATTGTCCCGAGGAGCTGTTAAAGCTAAATAATTCAACTTTATTCATTCCCGAAATGGCCAGTGCTACTTGTTTCCCATCAGGGGAAAATTTCATATAACCCAACATATTGGTCTGTTGCGTGAATCCACCGCCATGAACCGATCCGGAGGAAGTAATTACGGGGTCGCCAACACCATCCTGTTTGACAGGATAAGCATAAAATTCATCGGATTCCCATTTATGTGCCAGGACCCAGTAAACCTTTCCTGTTTCGTCATACATCCCTGTAAGTTTCTGACATGCCGGTGACAGGAGGGGCACATTGACCGATTTTTTTATAGTATCGCCTAACCCGTTTTTCAGAGCCAGATCAATTGTTGTATATGTCAGGCCTTTTGTCGTGTACGTATTATCGGGTGAGATTATCAGGACATCGTTTGTGAAAATAATATACTTGTCGGGATCGCCGGGTATGGGAACGATAAGGCAAGGCTGTCCGACACCAAGGTCGCCATCCAGGTTTGCAGTTCCCGGCATCTCGTTAAATGTATTGTTCCAGACTGTTTTTCCATTAGTAAAAAACAGCAGATTACCGATGGAGTCGCTCATCACAGCGCTACTTTTATAGGCTGTCATTACATTTTCATTGGTAAGAGGAATGGCAACTCCGCTCCTGAAATCAATCCCGGCATTATCTCCGAAATACCAGATGTCAGCTTGGTGCTGTGAACGCGGACAGTTGGTCGCAGGGAGAGGAAACCCCAGTGTTTGTGCAGAAAGTTCGTTGATTCCTGACAAAAGAAAAAAAATGAGAACTATGCTCAGGTCGACAGAAAAAAGAGCTTTGTGCAGTTTCATCAGCGTTTCTTAACGAATTACGATGCTCTTAATATCCCATCCTGATGAATCCTTAAGCATGACATAATAGGTTCCGGCAGGGAGGTTATTGACCCTGATCATGCCATGGAAAGAATTGCCCGGGGTCGCACCGAAATTTTTCTCTTC
>CAZUYY010000617.1:0-1984 GCA_964624935.1 uncultured Prolixibacteraceae bacterium | reverse complement strand
GGATAGTTCTCCAGGGTCTCTTCAAGATAACCGGGCGACTGGCTCACAATGTTGATCACAGCATCGGTAAACGACTGAAGGATCCCTGTAAATAAGTTATGAGTAATGATCAGGTTGATGTCATCCAGGACTACTCCTGTGAGTGTTATCGTAGGTGCAGACACCACCGTCTGCCATTGCGGACTGAGCAGCGCAAGATTGAAATTCTGTGAAAACACCAGGTTGTCGGCAGGGAAATTGGGATCGGTATATACCGACGTGTCATCGATCAGTGATGCCGTCTTGAATGTCTGGTAATATTGCGTAAGGACATTTAAAGGGATTGCAAGCCCTGAAGAAATCGCCGTTGATAAATATTCCTGGTAATCCACATCGTCCGGAAGAAGCCGGAGCACAGTATCGAGACCGGATGCAAGCGTAAAAACCAAGTCAAAAATAACTTTAAAGTATTTCTTTGCATCATCTGCTGTCGAAGAAGACTGGATCAGATCGGAGATATCTTTAATGAACGGTGAATAATCTTTGGTTCTCCAGGAAGAAACATTAGCAATGGCTACTGTCACATCTTTGCTCATCAGCTCCTGCCAGTCTCCTGAAACCGCATTGGTCAGGTCATAATAGTTCAGATAAGCTCCATATTTCTGGGCAAACAGGATAAGATCCCGGGCTGTCCGTTCGTCGACTTGGGCATAGGATGCTGACAAAGCCGCGAGCGACCTTTGTGACTGGCTGGTGCCACTCTCCACCAGCAGATTTTTATCCAAACACTTATTTTCCATTAGCTGATTATCTCAGTTCCTTCATTCTTATAATAAGGAAATACATAATTAAATCTTGAATTGGTGGTAGAAACAGTATAATCAATGATAACCAGGATGATCCCATCCGTCACCTGGCTATCATCAATCTGAACATTATTTAATTGAATACGGGGTTCATAATACAATATGGCTGTCTTGATCATTTCGGAAATATGCGTCATAAAAGTAGTCGTCATGGGCTCAAACAGCATCTCGTCAAGGTCACAGCCATAATCCGGCTGCATCACACGTTCGCCGGGACGGGTAGTGAGCAGGATCTGCAGACTGCATTGAATGTCCACCTCATCGCTGGTCATATCCACGGAACCTGCCGTCTTGTCGAAAGCAGGTGGGAAGCTCCATCCCGTTCCTAAAAATGAATCTGGCATAATCTGTTCAATTAATTGATGTTAACAATTCCCCCGCTGATAGTTGTAGTCCCTGAACCTTCTATACTGACCGTCGGAGCCGATAAACTGGCACTGCCACTTCCGGCACTCAGGCTGGCTCCTCCCGAGCTCAAAGAAAAACTTGAGGAAGGACTTACCGTTATGTTTGTTGCCTCAATAGTAATATTACCCACGGCGATTATTGACAAATCACCGGCGCTTTCAATACTTACCGATGAGGAATCCATGGAAATTTTATTCCCATTCTCATCCTCCACCTGGATGATGCCGTCACTTTCACTGATAGTTACTTTTTTCCCCGCCGGCGTTTCAATGTTTAAGGATACCTCGCTGTCATTAAAGATCATCTTCATCCCGCTTCTCGAGACATATCCTTTTTCGTTGTTTTGATCGGAGGCCAGCAAGGGAGCAGGCTTTGCACTGCTGTTCAGCATCCCGAGCACTACCGGATACCTTGGATCGTCATTTAAAAAACCAACGACAACTTCATCACCTATCTCCGGACGGAAAAAAGTTCCCCGGTTATTCCCTGCATCCAGGCAGGCAATCCGCATCCAGATGCCATCATCATCAGGAGCAATGATAGGAAGCCTCACACGGATACGGTCTTCACTGTCAGGATCATCCCCGATCTGCGTTACAATTCCCGTCTGAAGCCCATGGATGGCTGGTAACATATCCACGGCACGGTGGGAATGAACATCGGGTTTCCTGGCAAACAATTCATTGGAAATGCCGAACTGAACATCCGTATTCCAGCCTCCGTTTGCAATT
>CAZUYY010000616.1:0-1986 GCA_964624935.1 uncultured Prolixibacteraceae bacterium | reverse complement strand
GCTGTTGAAATTACGGAGAATAACAGACAAATATAAATTATCAGCCCGGGAAGTCCTGTTTCAGCAAGGAAACCGAGGTACTCAGAGTGAGCGTTCCCTTTTTCGCCATGATATGTACTGATCCTTGTCATTTCATCCTTTACCTCGAACCGCCCATAGACAAACTGGTAGGTTCCCACGCCAAAGCCAGTGACAGGTCTTGACTCAAACATCCGGACCGCACATTTCCACCGGTTGATCCTTTCCAGATTTGAGATGTCGGAATGAATATTTGTTATCGATTCAATCTGCTCTTTAATATTTCCCCGGTTACTCTGAGCTTCATTATGGCTGACCAGTTTGAGAACAGCCTCCAGATTCAGAAGGAAAAGGATCAAAAGAAAAATAAGTCCTCCAAACAAGACCATTTGCGGCAATTTCAACTTCAATACCAGGATAAAGAAAGGCAGAACCATCAGACTCAGCCAGGCTCCCCGGGAAAAGGAGAGGAATTCGCCTGTAAGACAAATGAGAAACAGCATGGTCAGTCCCCATCTCCTGGCTTTTGTCAGAACAAATCCGTTTTTAAAAAAAACGAGCCAGAACAGCATTGGGATGACAAAGGCAATTGCAGCCCCATAGACGGTATGCTCAATAAAGAACGGCTGGGGCATATAGTAGGATGCCTGAGGGTTAAAATTATACTGAGAATGCCACGCCATCCCGTTAATAATCGGAACAACCAGCCCCAGTGCATAGAAAATGTAAAACATGACTATATTCACCGGTCTGTCAAACCTTGTGAGGAAAAGGAAATAGAAAACAATAAAGAAAAGGGCCTGAATAAATGTACGTTTAAAGGAAACTCCCGGCATCTCACCAAGCGCTGATGTTATGATCAGCCACAGCAGGTAAAGAAGCAAAAGCAGGAAGACCGGGTGAGATAAGATCCTTTTCCCGGGAACCCTGAAGGTAGAAATGTTGAGGATAAAATAGCCTGCCAGCATGACTGCCATGACTTCTGAAGGGAATGTAACAAATGATCCGCCTGACAGATCAACTTTGACCGATAACGGAACAAAAAAGACAGTGAGGAAGAGGAAGATACCGGGGTCAAAGAAAAAATACCAGCCAAGGATCAGGACAGGAGCAACAGCAATGACAAACACAGCCAGGCCCGTAAAGCCCGGGAACAAAGAAATTGAGAAAAGAATAATCCAAACGATACATACGATCATCGCAACAATATGTTTCGTTTCCACGAAGCATTTTTTCATTGCGGGTTATTTGACCTGAGGTTCCTGATCTTATGAATGAAGAAGAGAAGAAAGGAGATGAAGACCGCACTGCTTACGAAAGCGATCAGGAGGTTGACGCTGAATTTCGGATCGCTCTTTTTAAAGGAGGGTACGGCAGATTCTATGATATAAACCGATGGGAGAGGGCGCTGGCTCATCAGATTGGCGCTTTTCAGCCGGGTCTGCACATCGTAATACCAGCTTAACCTTGTGTTGTACTGGTTAACCACAAGCTGCAGCGCTTTACCTTCCGCATCGTCAGCCATCTGCTTTTTATCAAAGATCAGCGAGATGTTTCTCTCTGTCTGAACATACTGTTTTACATCATTCCGGTCATGTGTCAGCCGGTCGACGACTCCCGCAAGACTATCCAGATCGGATTTCATTAAATCGGACTCCTTTCGTAAGGAGGATAGCGCCAGATAGACATTGCTCTTTAACAATTTCTCACGGATCTTCCCGATCTGTGAGACGATCTCATTTGCTATATCTGCCGACATTTCAGGATTCCTTGTACGCACCGATATGATCACCGACATAAACTCGGTTTTCTTATATGTAATATCCCGTTGAAATTTCTTCATCAGTTTATAGTCCCAGTCAATATCCGACCTGTCGAGATCATAGTACTTTACGAGGTTGAATTTTTTGACGATGCTGTCGCGGATCATCCGCGAGGTCAATGTGCTGCTTCCTGTGGCGTTCATCG
>CAZUYY010000615.1:0-1988 GCA_964624935.1 uncultured Prolixibacteraceae bacterium | reverse complement strand
GGCAAGAAAAAGCTTGCCCAGCTTCAGGCATTTGCAAAATCAACCGACCAGGCTCATCATCCGGATGATCAGATTCAGGAATAGCAAAAAAATAAATGGCAAAATCAGTAAGATCCATACCCAAAAAGACCACAATCAAAAAAGATTATTCCATCTACTGGTGGTTGACAGCCGGTCTGTTCCTTACCCTGATCGTCTATTTTCCTTCCCTTTCCAATGGCATTACGAATTGGGACGACACTGAATATATTAACAATCCTTACATGAGCAACCTGTCTCTGGCAGGTATCGTGAAGATCTTTTCCGTTTATTTCTCTGGAAATTATCATCCTCTTACACTGATATCGCTTGGGATTGATCATCTCATCGGAGGAGAGGATCCCTTTATCTATCACTTCACCAACCTGCTACTGCACCTCTTGAACACATTCTTAGTGTTTCTGTTGGTCAGACGGCTTACCCGGAACAATCTCCTCGCGGTAATAACATTCATGCTTTTTGGAGTTCATACTTTACATGTCGAATCCGTCGCCTGGATATCGGAAAGAAAAGATGTTTTATACTCGTTTTTTTTCCTGGCGTCGCTTATCATCTATACGACCTATACTTCAAGCCGTAAAGGTGTGTATTATGGACTTGCACTTCTATTTTTCCTGCTTTCTTTACTGGCTAAAGGACAGGCGGTTGTGCTAGTGGTCATCCTCCCGATGATTGATTATTTGAAAGGCAGGAAATGGTCCTCAGGAAAAATCTTATCAGAAAAATTACCTTTTTTAATTCTTTCGCTGTTCTTTATATGGATCGCTTTCCAGGCCCAGAGATCTGCAAATGCTGTTGACGTAAATTCTTTCTCTCTTCCTGAAAGGTTAGCTTTTGCTTCCTTCGGGCTGGCTCAATATTTGATTAAAAGCATTCTGCCACTTGGCCTTTCAGCATACTATCCCTATCCCCCGAGATTGTCATATGGAGCTATCCCTTCATTTTATTGGATATACATTATTTCACTGCCTCTTTTTTTGGCAGGTTCATATTTCTTATTTAAACGTTCAAAGATCTATCTTTTCGGACTTAGCATGTTTCTTCTTAGTCTGCTTCCGGTTCTGCAATTAATCCCCGTTGGCGGAGCAATGATGGCAGACCGTTATTTTTACATACCGTCGGTTGGATTGCTGCTTTGTTTTGCTGCAGCTTTGCTTGAAATCAGGAAAACCAGGATCAGATATGCTTTGACCGGATTGTTTATTCTCGGCCTTTCAATCTTGTCGTTTTCACGTACTATGGTCTGGAAGGACAGCCTGACTTTATGGAATGATGTGATCAGGAAATATGATAACTCCCAGATCGCCTATACCAACCGGGGCGATGCCTGCAGTGACGCCGGGCAATGGGAAAACGCAATAGCCGATTACTCGAGGGCGATCGCGCTTGACCCGAAACATACAGATTCTTATTATAACCGTGGCAATGCTTACTGTAAGCTTGAGCAATGGGACAAGGCAATAGCCGATTACTCGAAGGCGATCGAGATCAACCCGAACCGTACCGATGCATTCAATAACCGTAGTATTGCCTACAATAACCTTGGACAATGGGTCAAATCAATAGTCGATAATACCAAGGCGATCGAGATCAATCCGAAAAATGTTCAGGCATATACCAACCGGGGTATTGCATATGGTAATCTTGAAAAATGGGACAATGCAATAGAAGATTTCTCAAAAGCGATTGAGATTGACCCCAGATTTTCAAAAGCCTGGTACAACCGGGCCCTTGCCTTCGGGAACCTTGAACAATGGACCCATGCAATAGTCGATTACTCCAAAGCAATTGAATTTAATCCGGGATATGCAAGTGCATACACCAATCGTGGAAATGCATACTTTAAACTCGGACAGTTGGAAGAGGCCATAGATGATTACTCAAAAGCACTCGAAATTGACCCCAATAATAAGAATGCATATTCAAACCGTGAAATTGCCTACAGGAGA
>CAZUYY010000614.1:0-1991 GCA_964624935.1 uncultured Prolixibacteraceae bacterium | reverse complement strand
ACCAAAGGGATAACTGCGTGTTTGAAAAATATTGTTACAATGATAATCCTGTAAATTGTACAAATCAGGGTGGCCTTTACCAATGGGATGAACTTATGCAATATGATGATACACCCGGGGATCAGGGCTTTTGTCCACCCGATTGGCATGTACCAACAGAAAACGACTGGAACACATTATTCACCAATTACGTCAACAACGCCTTCGCCGGCAGTCCGCTAAAGTACTCAGGATATTCAGGATTTAATGCACTATTATCCGGAGCAAGACATATCGACAAAAGTTGGGATTTTCAGGGATTTGCAACGTTTTTCTGGTCTTCGACTTCTTATGGTGGATATAAAGCATGGTCACATGGGATGAATGATCCCGATCCGAGTGTGTCAGTTTATCCGGCGAGCAGGGTGAATGCGTTGTCGGTGAGATGCTTAAAAGATTAGGACACTTCATTAAATCCTATGGTCCATTAAACAAAAAAAATTGTAACTTGCATGTCAAAATTAACCATGTGAAATATATTACATATTTTCTGTTTCTTATAATTTCAATCTCGATGATTACCGGGTGTGGTAAAAAATCACCTGAACGAAATTATTCGCATATTCCGCTAAACAATGCCACATTATTGGATTCGATTGGGAAACTTGATTCTCTGGTGAATTGTAATAAGGCGAACAATAATCAACGAGCGAAATTTTTTTCCAGACAGGCGCTGTCAATTGCCTTTCGTATGAATTCAGATGAGGCCATGGCAAGGGCATTTTTGATGATGGGGATAGTATATTTCAACTATCACAATGATTCGAGTTATATCTATTATTCTAAAGCCCTGAAAATTGCTGAAAAATCTGATTTGAAGAAAATCAAACCGAAAATCTACTATGCCCTGGCAATGATCTATCGTGCTGCATTGGACACAAAAATGTCTGTAATTTTTCTTGATTCTTCAATTATCAGTGCAAAAAGGATAAAAGATTACGTCTCTCTTTCAAATGCTTATAATGCACTTGGAAATTTAAAATTTAATCTGCTTGATACGTTAGATGCAAAAGTAATGTATGATTCCGCGTATAACATTGCCCAAAGAAATGTTTTACCAAAGCAAACTGGAATCTCTATGGCTAGTCTGTCAAGATTTGAACAAGACTCCATTAGTTGTTCAGAAATGAGAAAAAAAGCAATTGAAATTTTACGAAAACAACCTGGAAATGAAGAAGAAATTGCATTAATCCTGATTAACTTAGGAACGCGAAGTTCAAATACAGACACTGCAATAAAATATTATTTATCCTCAATAAAATTTGCACAATCTGGTAACTTTGATGAGGTCGAAATTGCTGCATATAATAACCTGGCATATAGTTTTATAGATAAAAAGAATTTTATAGAGGCCGAAAGGAGTTTGGTAAATCATGCAATTCCAATAGCAGAAAAATTTGAAAATTATGACTGGCTTTCGACTTTGTACGATTCCTATACCGATGTTCTGACTGCTGAGAAGAAAATCGATAAGGCACTTCTTTATGCACGAAAAGCGTTAAAAACAAGGATAAAAGCTGATAAAAAACGGGCAGCCGATCAGGTTCGTCTGCTTTCTGCACTACTGGATGTAAAAAACAGGGAAGTGAGAATCCAAATCGATGAGAAAGAAATTCAGGTAAAAGAAAACAAAATTCAACTGGTGATTTTTTGGTTTTCGATTTCATTTCTGATTGTTCTTTTGGTTTTGTTTTTAATGCTCTGGAAATTGCAAAGAATCAAGATAATCTACCAGAAAGAGCAAATCGAATCAGCAAAAAAGCTGATAGAATCGGAAGAGAATATGAAGAACAGGGTTTCAATGGAACTTCACAGTCTGGTCTCTCCATTTTATATATCAGTGAGCCAACAAATTGAAAAAGCACGGATCAATGATTCAAACATTGTAAAAGATTTAAAAGAAAGGATAACGAATATGACGCGAAACACGAAAATCGATAGCCCCGCGCGGA
>CAZUYY010000613.1:0-1995 GCA_964624935.1 uncultured Prolixibacteraceae bacterium | reverse complement strand
CAGGATTATCGTTGTAACAATATTTTTCTGATATGCAGTTATCCCTTTGGTCTTGGGTCGATGCAATGATTGTTCCAAAATTCAGGTTCGCTGCAAGCCAGCATTGTGATCCGAGCTGGACGGTAGGATATGCTTTGTTGTCACGGATATCAGTAAAGTTATTTCCACAGATAAACGCCGGCGCAGCTTGAACGATAATATGGATACTCTTACTTGCACTGCACATGGCTGCATTTGTGTAAGTGTAGGTGATGGTTTTTGTTCCAACACCTGCTGTTGCCGGTGTAAAGATACCGGTCATTGAATTAACTCCCGGTCCGGAATAAGTTCCACCCAACGGGATTCCACCTTTTAGTATTATAGGTTGAGAATTAACAGTGGTGATGGTATCAAAACATGCAGTAAAAGTGACTATTGGAGCCAGTGTCCCGCTCATGATGATCTCTGATGAACTGGCAGGGTTATTAGTAACACAGCTCAGGTTAGAAGTCATGACACAACGAACGCTGTCGCCATTTGCAGGATTATAAGTGAATATGTGTGAGTTTGTGCCTGTATTGATTCCATTTACTTTCCACTGGTATGTAGGTGTTGTTCCTCCATTTATTGGTGTGGCAGTGAAGGTAATTGACGATCCAGGACAGAAGGGATTGGATGATGCAACGATGATGACCCCTGCAGGAAGATTGGAATTAACAATCATTGTTATAATATTCGATGTTGCCGGACTGCCAAGCGGACAGGCAACACTCGACGTTAAGATACAAGTTACCAAATCCCCGTTTGATGGATTGTATGTATAGTTCGGACTGTTGGTTCCAACATTTACTCCATTTACTTGCCATTGATAGCCTGGCGATCCTCCTCCATTTACCGGGGTTGCCGTAAATGTCACCGAACTTCCCTGGCAGAATGGATTAGCCGAAGCAGATATCGTGATGCTTATAAGCAGGTTTGGATTCACAGTCATCGTTATTGCATTACTTGCAGCAGGATTGCCGGTTGGACAAATAGCATTTGATGTCAGAACACAGATTACAACATCCCCATTATTCGGGATGTAAGAATAAGTAGGGCTGTTGGTTCCAGCACCAACGCCATTGACTTTCCATTGGTAAATGGGTGATAAACCACCATTAATGGGCGTAGCAGTGAATGTTACGCTATTTCCTGCACAGGACGGGTTAATTGAAGGTGAAATCGAAATGCTGACAGGCAGGTTGGGATTAACTGTCATGGTCACGGTATTTGATGTAGCCGGGTTTCCACTTGCACAGGCAGCATTTGAAGTAAGCACACAGGTAACAAGATCGCCATTAACAGGAATATACGAATAAGTTGGATTGTTGGTTCCAACATTTACTCCATTTACTTGCCATTGATAAATTGGTGCACTGCCACCATTGACTGGTGTTGAAGTAAAGGTGACCGATGTTCCCGCACAAACCGGGTTTAATGAAGGAGTGATCGAAACACTGACAACAACATTGTTGTCCTTTGTCATCGTAATAGAATTGGATGTCGCAGGATTTCCTGTGGGACATGGAACGCTCGAATTCAAAACACAAGAAACAATATCTCCATTTGAAGGAATGTATGAATAAACCGGGTTATTCGTTCCAACATTGATACTATTCACTTTCCATTGATAACTTGGTGTGGTTCCTCCATTGGTCGGTGACGCTGTGAAGGTAACTGTCGATCCCTGGCAGAAAGGATTAGATGAAGCACTAATGGAAAGACTGACCGCAAGAATTGGATTAACGATCATGGTAATTGTGTTGGAAGTATCAGGGTTGTTCATGATGCAACCTGTGATCGAAGAGGTCAATATACACCTTATCAGATCATTGTTTAATGGGATATAAGAATAAAACGAGGAATTGATGCCTGCATTGATACCGTTAACCTGCCATTGATATATAGGGGTTGTTCCCGGGTTTGTGGGTGTTGCGGTAAATGTTACCGGGGTTCCGGCACAAACGTTGTTTGTTG
>CAZUYY010000612.1:0-1997 GCA_964624935.1 uncultured Prolixibacteraceae bacterium | reverse complement strand
TGCTCACAGTCAAATACTTTACGGTTTTTTAGTTTTCGTTCCGCTGCAGCATTAAGCAAAGCAAGCTTTAATTGCTCCGGCTTGTTAATGCCGCATTTCCGTTCCAGGAAGCCGAAATCAGGTTTTGCAAAGTTGATGAGGAAAACGACATCATAAAAATCCCGGTCCTTTTTACGGTTCAGGGCGGCAGCGATCTTCGAAGAGAACAGGATACTGAGAGGCATTGTCCTGACCGGGCAGGTCACTCCAAAATTATTGATGGTCTTTATCTCCGGCTTATAATCAAAGTTCTGTGGCTCGGCTTCAACCTTTATAAAGAATTTGGCTTCTCTTTGCTGACTTAGCCCCATTTTATATTTCAGTTCAGGAAAGACGAAAACCCGTCGGAATGCTTTGAGTTCTTCAAACCTTCTCTTGTCTTCAATAATGACATCAATACCAAGAGCCATTATCTCGCGGAGCAGGCGATCGGTAATGTCCATAAAATCTGTCCTCGACAGGTCGAAACAATCCAGGTCAATGTCTTCAGAAAACCGCCTCAGATCATAAAAATACCTGAGGGCAGTACCTCCGATAAAGGCAATACGGTTGGCCAGTTTATCGCTGAAGAGCGTTTTAAGCATGTGATGGTGAAGATATTCCTTAACCATCGGATCGTAAAATTCCGGCTTCCGGAGTTCTATGGGATACTGCCTGACGATCTCGTGCAATGCGATCATACCTGATAAATTTTACGAATAGTCTGGATTTTCTTGTTCAGTATTTTCAGACCAAATCTTTGGAGATATCCTTCCATCCTTTCCCAGTCGATATCCTTTTCAAGGGCTATCTCGTTGAACCGGATTTCAGAAATATCTTCTTCTGTTCTGTAAAAGTCAAAAATGTAAAGCAGGTCCAGAATTGCTTTTTCCCTGTCTGCGATAAGGAAATTTCGTCGGAAACCATTAGCCGTCATCTCCTTGAGTTCAAAACCAAAAAAAAGTCTGGGATGAATTGAATAGTACTTGAATGTTTTGCCCAGAATTTCGAAAGACTTGGTCTTTTTCGTGGTAATGGACGTCGAATCAACAATGTGCTCCGGTATAAGTCCATAAAACAGCAGCGCTTCCTGGTGACTCACGTAAGAGGGGGCGTAAATGTTATTTGCAACCAGGAAATTGAACTCCTGTACCTTTGTAAATTCACTGAAGCAATACCATTCTCTTCTCAGCCTTAGGATATATCCCTTCTTCTGCCAATGAAGCAAGTTATTGGTGTTGAAGTCCGGGAAATGAAGGTTCACCTGGGCAAGAGAAAAAAGCCCCTGTGGATACAATGCTTCCCGGAATTCCAGATAACTCACCGCCATAATTTTAATATTTCCATTGACACACAAAAATAGTGATTATTGGAAATAAAACAAAAATAATAAGCAGATTATCTGAAAATTACAGGTTCCTTGCTGAAATGCGGGTAAAAGTCTCTTTAAGGTTTCTTTTCTTCCGTATTTAATATAAAATCAATACCCTCTACGATATCGCCTTCCTGCATTTCTTTTATGACGAATTCTCTTTGCCCTGGTTCTGCCGTAGAATTCAAATTGCTCAACTGGGCAGAATCTACCCGGGCAACGTATTCCCCAGGTTCGAGGCCCATATAATCAATTAATCCATCAGATTCGGAAAGCGTTTCTGCAACAACTTTGTCGCTGTTTTTTTTATAGAACTTCACCAGTATTCTTCCTGTGCCCTGCAATGTATTATCTTTATTCATATAAGCAGTTCCCCTTACCTCGCCAACAATAATGACAGGAATATCAACGCGTTTAAACTGGTCGGGATCAATCAATACTGAGTATATCTTCTTTTTAAACCGCCACGCAACATTATCTAAATCGTTATCACTGAATTCAAGGATATATTTGGTAAACGCGTTAAGCTCCGGAATTCGCACGATGGCATCTCTTTCACGAAATATTACGTTACTCCCCATTACCCTGACTGAAGTTATTTTTACCA
>CAZUYY010000611.1:0-2000 GCA_964624935.1 uncultured Prolixibacteraceae bacterium | reverse complement strand
AGCTGTCCTGAGTGTATCTTCAGGCACCAGAGTTGAGGGTTCCCATTTATAGGAATAGTTCCCGGTGCCTCCGCTTGCCAAGGCCTGAAGTGTTGCTGTACTGCCATCATTTATTGTCTGGTCTTCTCCTGCATTAACAAGCACCGGAGTGTAAATATTTACCTTTATCTCACATGAGACTATACTATCATTGCAGGAGAAATTACCAAAGACCTTTAATGTCATGATCACGGTTCCGGTTTCATTTAGGCCTGGAGTATATACCGGCGAAAGAGTTTTTGTTTCTGAAAGAACACCCTTTCCGTTGGATTCCCAAGTAAAATAGTTGAAATTGGAAGCTGTCACTCCGGTAACATTAAAGATCATTCCCTGGCAAATAGAGCCGTCAAGCCCCGGATGAACCGCAGGTTTTCTGATTATGGTAAGTAAAATGGAATCCGTTGTTGGTGAACATGGATAACTTCCCTGAGCAGTAATTATTAGTACCGCTTTCCCCTGAAGAATATCCTCATTCCCTGGCGTATAAACAGGGTTAAGTATAGTTGGATCATTGAATGTCCCGTCCCCCGATGTTGACCATATTATTGCTGAATAACCGCTGGCAATGGCTTTACTTAATGAGAACTGTTGATCCTGGCAGACCGAGCTGTCAGGCCCTGCATTCACGTAAACTGGTCTTCCTATTGTCAGTAAAACCATGCTTGAATCCGGGCCACAAGGTTCAACGGAGGTTGCATGTAATGTCAGGTACACTCTGCCGGCATTTATATCAGAAGGTCCGGGTGTGTAAGTGGGATGAAGGAGCGTGGGATCATTAAATATCCCGGAACCGGCAGTTGTCCAAAGCAGGGACTGGTAATCCGTGGCAAATGATCCTGATAATGCTACAGGGCTTTGTCCGCATGTAACCAAATCATTTCCGGCATTGACTGTGGCTTTTGGCTCAATACCAAGGGTCATCTTTGAGGTATCATTACCGCAAGGAACATTCCCGTATAAAATCATTGTCAGGGTCACCGGGCCAATTTCTCCTTGGGCTGGAGTATAGGTCGGAGATAAAGTAGTAGATCCGGTCAAAATACCTGTTCCGTTTGAGTACCATTGAATAGCAATATAATTTGATGCAGAGGCCTGAGTGACCGTAAATGGGGTCGTCTGGCAGGTTATTCCGTCAGGACCGGCATTTCCTATCGGCTGTATATTCACTATAACAGGAAAAGGTGGAGATGGTTGACCGGATCCACAAAGATTGGTTGCATATACAAAAATATTTCCTGTGGAAGCATTTGTATCAATATTTACAATGATGATATTCGTTCCACTCCCGGAAATAATTGAGAATCCCGGAGGCAACGCCCAAACATACGAAATGGCATCAGGGACAGGGGGAACAGTATAAACCAATCCTTTAGCACCTGTGCAAACCGGTGAGGGGCCTATAATATTCCCTGGTAACCCGGGCAATGGTTTCACAGTAACATTAAAGAAAGTCGGCCCATCGGCAGTACATCCAAATTGGTCCGTATAGATGACACTGACATTTTGCAGCCCTGAAGAGTTCCAGGTCACTGTAATTAAGTTTGTTCCCAATCCTGAAGTTATTAAACCTCCCGGGGGAACACTCCAGATATAAGATGTCATCCCTGGATCAGTAATATAATGATTATCTGTTGAGAAAATACAGGGTGAAGCGGGACCGGTAATCGTGGGAACTGGTAATGGCTCCACATTTATTAATAATAGAGTGGGGATTAAAGCTTCGCAGCCATTCCCATCGGTATAGTTCACAGATACTCTTTGTAATCCAGAAAAATTCCATACGATTGTTACAGTATTATCTGTCGATGTCCCGCCGGCAAGAATAGTCCCTCCCTGCGAAACAGACCATATGTAATCACTCATTCCTGCTGCCGTTGAATAAACATTTGTTATTGATCCAACACACGGGTAGATGGGTCCTGTGAGTGCAGGAACAGGAAAAGGATAGATCGTAGCGACCA
>CAZUYY010000610.1:0-2001 GCA_964624935.1 uncultured Prolixibacteraceae bacterium | reverse complement strand
CCATTTCCTCTGCAGGAACCGATTATTATCATTATTACCTGGTTTACAGCGCTTTCATCGGGAATAAATGGTGCTACCATATTATGTTCAAGCCAAGACGTAAGCAGGAATTGACGTTCAGTGGAAATTTCTGGGTCAATGATACTTCCTTTGCAATTAAAAAAATTGAAATGAGAATCGCAAAGGATGCTAACATCAATTTTGTTAACGACCTAGCAATACAACAAGAGTATCAGTGGACCGAAGGAAAATTCTGGATGAAGACCAAGGATCATCTTGTTGTCGATTTTAATGTTATAGAAAAATCCAAAAAGATCATTGGCTTTTTTGGACATAAAACCACAATCTGCTCTGATTTTCAATTTGACATGCCGGAAAATAAAAAATTCTTTTCAATCCCGACAGATGTGTTTATTGAACCCAAGGCATCAGATAAAAACGACGAATTCTGGCAGGATCAGCGGCCGGAAAAACTCTCAAAGACTGAGAAAGGGATATATAAGATGGTTGACTCCGTCAAGCATATCCCTATTTTCAGGACATACAGGGATTTAATTTATGGAATTATTACAGGTTATCTGACTTGGGGAAATTGGGAATTAGGTCCCTATTTTAAAACCTTTAGTTATAACGGTATAGAAGGTGGTCGTTTACGTCTTGGTGCAAGAACCGGAGACGATTTCAGTCACAAATTACAACTGGAAGGTTATGTTGCATATGGATTCAGCGATCTGACCTATAAAACCGGAGCTGATCTTATTTATATGTTCAGTAAGATTCCACGACGCGATTTGACCTTATCATTCAAGCATGATGTTGAACAACTGGGGATGAGTCCCAATGCCTTTGCTTCAGATGATATTCTAACTTCAATCTTTCATCGTGGTCCAAATAATAAACTTTCAATGGTGACTGAATACAAGGGAGCTTATGAGCATGAATGGTTTAACGGGTTGATCAACACAGTCCAATTTACTCATCGAGAGATTTTTCCATTAGGCAATAATAACTTCACAGTCTTTCCCAATAAAGGAAAGGATACAGTTAACATGAAAACGATCAGGACCTCTGAGATCAGCATTGGAACGCGTTTGTCATTCAAGGAAAGGTTTGTTACGACAGATTTTTACAGGGCCACTTTAAGTTCAAGCTATCCGATCATCCAACTGAACTATTCCTATGGGATTCCAAAATTATTCAACAGTGATTATGAATATAATAAACTCACTTTGGACATCTCCCAATGGTTTAATTTTGCGACCATCGGTTGGTCAAAATATATGATCGAGGGAGGCAAAATCTGGGGTACGTTACCTTATCCCTTACTCAAGATCCACGACGGGAATCAGACTTTTCTCTGGGATGAACTTGCATCCAACCTCATGAATTATTACGAGTTTGTAAGCGATGAATACATTAACTTTTATTTCACTCATCATTTCGATGGCTTGTTGTTCAATAGAATACCCTTGCTGAGAAAATTAAAATGGAGAGAAGTCGTTGCCACTAGGGTAATTTATGGAACACTCAGCGCTCAAAATCAGGGATATTTAAAATTTCCAGACCTTATGCACTCCCTCGGGGCTGCTCCTTATTGGGAAGCCAGTGCCGGAATTGAAAACATCCTTAAATTGATACGTGTCGATGCAGTTTGGCGGCTTACACACCTGAATGATCAGCAAAACCCAAATGTTTCAAAATTCGGTATTTTTGTTTCCTTTAACTTTTCGTTCTGAGGTGTGGATTTTATTGATAATTTTGGGAGATTGGATTTTTAATTTTAAAGCCGGATGTCTGATGTTACTCAGAACTGAAAAAATAGTCAAGAAGTATCGCAAACGCACAGTGGTTAATGAGGTCTCTGTCCAGGTGCGGCAGGGAGAGATCGTGGGGCTACTCGGGCCAAATGGGGCAGGGAAAACGACATCTTTTTATATCATCGTCGGATTAATCAAACCCTTTGCCGGGGATGTATTTTTAGACGACCTCAATATTACGAAA
>CAZUYY010000609.1:0-2005 GCA_964624935.1 uncultured Prolixibacteraceae bacterium | reverse complement strand
TGGCCTTGAGATCGAAACTGCCTCACCACCAACGAAGTTTGTCCGGTAAACTTCAATACCCGTAAGTGAACAAACTCTTAGTGTATATTTATCTCCGGTGTTAAAGTCGGGGCAATAGATCATACTTCCTGTCACCATCGGGTTTGAATAGATACAGGGTCTCTTGTTTGAAGGATGTTCACCAATGCCTCCGGTTGAAGTATAGTAATAATCTGATTTCGAAATGTTCAGCCAGGAGGAACTTGAAGTCACCCAACTCTGGGTCACCTTTTCAGTCAGTAAATTGTGAGAATCATAGGTATAATTGACCTGGGATTTATTAACCCAGTCCGCAATGGAATCACTCCATTGCTGGTCAACCCAATTGAGTGAATCTCCCATTGCTCCATAGGTGTATACATCCCGGAACCCCCCAGTGATCAGGAAGGTTTGCGGATTCAAATAACGGGTATAGGATTCACCAAGCTTTCCTGTAGCACTGTCGGCCTTTTGATAACTTGTAGTGATATAACTTAAATGAACAGTATCCCATGTATCAACTGTTTCGGAATTCTGTACCCCGTCGGGAGTATAGGTATAGAAGGTCAGGGAACTATTAAACCACGTCCCGGTTGACTGAAGATAACTTTGCGTAGGGACTGTCATCAGCCAGTTGTATTGATTGTATATATATGTCGATCGTTGAACCGAGTCCCATACATGCATGATTGAATCGTAGCTTTCTTTCACCAAGGTGTCAGGAAGTGCGTCCATATTATAATAATAGGTGGTCCTGAATGCATCGATCCAAGTGGCAGTTAACTCATTCCATGTATATTCGATACTGGCAGTAAGTAAATTATTCGAATTATAAACATTATCATATTTGATAACGTTCAACCATGTTGATGAAGAACTCTGCCATGCATACAGGATTTGCTCGAGGGGCTGATTGTGTGCTGTATAAGTATTTGTGGTTTTCGAGACATTGATCCAGGTTTGAGTTGTTATCAAAACTCATAATGAGGCTGACCACCGGGAGCAGGCTGTCATTGTACTGGTAAAGATTCATCACTCCATTAGTGAATACATGGTGTTGAAAATCAAATGTCTTTGAATAGAGTGTATCCGGAATGTTTCTGGCCAGGTAATGGTCATGCTGATACGTATTCCAGATATTGGAATACCAGAATTGATCGGTTATTGTAGTAGGTACCGTTACGGTATCTGTATACCCGTAAAGGGTCCTCAGATAATCAACAAACTGCGATGTGCCGGAATTGTATCTCAGGGAAAGCTCCTGAATTGTTTGTCCGGAAGCATTGTCTGTACAATACTCTTTTATATTCAGCGACCAGTTATTACTGGTCCAGTTATAAGTATACACTGAATCCAACAGATATCCTGCCGGATTCATTTGCCCTCTTACAATGCCTGTTGTAATCAAAAAGCATAAAGAGATTAGTAAACGAGAAATATTTTTCATGGAGATAAAGATTTGGTTTAAGGCATAAAATTACAAAATTCATGCCTATAATGTTAATTCCGGAAAAGAAATGTAAATAAAAAAATACAGGTCATTTTTTTACAATTTTTGAAAGTGAATGCAATCGCTGCAACAATGTCGGATGGGAATAATAAAAGAAGACGTACACGGGATGTGGACGAAGATTACTAAGGTTGTTCACAGAGAGCTTTTTCAATGCATCCATCAGAGCGAAGGCATTATAATTGATTCCTGCATAGCGGTCGGCTGTATATTCATGTTTCCTTGAAATTTGATTCAGGATTAATCCAAGAAGAAATGAAAGGGGACTGTACAATAACCCGAAGGCAAGGATGCCAACATGAAAACCCTGTTTGACCTCTATCCCTGAAAAACCGCTTAAGGCCTGGCAAAGGGCTTGTGCCACGGTACTGTCCTTTCGTATAAACAACGAGAGGATGAATAGCATGACCCCTGTCTGCAAGATGGAAAGAATAATTCCCATAAGGTTGTGTTTCTTCTTATAATGACCTATTTCAT
>CAZUYY010000608.1:0-2005 GCA_964624935.1 uncultured Prolixibacteraceae bacterium | reverse complement strand
ACTTAAAGAACCAAATGATCCACTATATAAAGAAGTCCAGTTTGCACCTCCATTGGTTGTTTTTAGGATTAGTCCTCCCAACCCTACAGCATATCCTGTATAATCATCAATAAAATAAACTGAATAAAGCGATGATGTCTCAGGCATATTTGTAACAGCCCAGGTTGTTCCCCCATCTGTTGTTTTTAATATTATAGCATAATTATAATCACGTGCACCAACGGCATAACCTGTATTGGTATCCGGAAAATAAATTGAATATAAATTACCCGTTGTTCCGCCCGGCAATACAGTCCAGGTTGTTCCTCCATCAGAAGTTTTTAAGATTAGTGAATTATAATTCTCATCACTACCTGCCGCATAACCTGTATTGATATCTGTAAAATAAATTGAATATAAAAAACCCGGTATTTCGCTCAGCAATACTGTCCAGGTTGCTCCTCCATCAGAAGTTTTTAAGATTTCTAAATAATAATCCTCATAACTACCTGCTGCATACCCTGTATTGTCATCCGTAAAATAAATAGAATTTAAACTCCTGGTCGAATCATTCCATACAACTGTCCAGGTCGTGCCTCCGTCGATAGTTTTTAAGATTACTCCATACCCATCCGCATATCCGGTATTGGCACTGGGAAAGTAAACACACGTCATCCACTGTGATGTGCCACTTTGTAATGCCGTCCAGGTTTCACCTCCATTGATAGTTTTTAAGATCCTTCCACTATCACCGACAGCATAACCTGTATTGGCATTGGGGAAGTCAACAGACGCTAACCAATTAGTTGTTCCTTTCGAAACAGGAGTCCAGGTTATACCTGAATTAAGAGTTTTGAAAATGACGCCATAATCACCTGCAACATATCCCGTATTGGCATTAGGAAAGTAAACTGAATATAGAAAATCAGTCGTTCCGACATAAAAGTTAGTCCAGGTTGTTCCTCCATCAGAAGTTTTTAAGATTAGTGCAGTATCATTTCCACCTGTGGCATAGCCTGTATTTGCATCTGTAAAGAAAACTGACCATAAATTACAAGATGTTCCGCTTGTTAAGGTAGTCCAGGTGGTGCCACCATCGATGGTTTTAACAATATTGCCTCCATAACCCACAACATAGCCTGTGTAACCATTTATGAAATAAACTCCAAATAAATAATACCATGGGCAGTTTAAACTATGCCATGTCGTTCCTCCATCAATGGTTTTTAGTGGCTCGTCACCCCAGGGTAAAACATACCCGGTATCGGCATCGGGAAAATAAACCGACAATAATTTATCAGTGGTTCCGCTGTTCAGAGAAGTCCAGGTTGTGCCTGCATTAGTGGTTTTTAGAATTTTCCCACTATCACCGGCTACATAACCTGTATTTACATCTGTAAAGAAAACTGACCATAAAGTACATGATGTTCCGCTCTCTGAAGTAGTCCAGGTCGTCCCTGCATTGATAGTCTTTAAGATGTTTCCATAAGCACCGACTGCATAGCCTGTATTGGCATCGGTAAAGTAAATGGAATTTAAATAAGGAACTGTACCGCCCACAAAGATAGTCCAGGTTGTACCCCCATCACAGGTTTTTATGATGGTTCCTTCATCACTCACTGCGTAACCGGTAATGCTATCGGTAAAATAGACAGAATTCAGGCAATTCCCTTGTGGTAAAGGGTTCTGCCAAACCCATTGTGAAAAAGTCGTAACCGGAACCAAGAACATTAAAATGTAGAATAGTTTTTTCATAATTCTTCACTTTAAAAACCGGTATGTCATTAAAAATGAATGGTAAATATATAAAAAAACCAATCCCCAATACCAATTATCAATTGTCAATTGTCAATTATCAATTATCAATTATCAATTATTATCTGAATTCCGATCTTACTTCAAAATTCGTTGATCAATATTCGATTGTTCAAAAAAAACCCCCAATAACCAATACCCAGCACCTAATAATTTGCAATTCCAGATTCTATAATTTAATTCGTCTTTCGTAATTCGTAATTCGTAATTA
>CAZUYY010000607.1:0-2009 GCA_964624935.1 uncultured Prolixibacteraceae bacterium | reverse complement strand
ACGCGGAACGCGCGCCCGACGTTAGAGTCGATCCCCGGTGGTCACCCGGCTGAGCTCGGCGGGAAGCCCGGCAGGAAGGAAAACCGGAAGAGATGCTTGAGAAAATTGCAACAGGAAAACTTGGTAAATTCTTCAAGGACAGTACATTACTGAACCAGGATTTTGTAAGAGATACCAAAAAAACCGTTCGTCAATTCCTGGCAGAAAATGATAAAGAACTCCGCGTCACGGGCTTCAAAAGGCTTATGCTCGGAGCATAACATTGATTTAACTGATTTTTAAGGGATTGTCGGTTTTCGGATGATCCCTTTTTTCTTTGGTAGTACACGGTATCTATGAAAAAGAAAGAGCAGATTCAAAAGATGTTCAATGACATTTCCGGTCGTTATGACTTTCTGAATCATTTTCTTTCACTTGGCATAGATTTTAGGTGGAGAAAAATAGTGGTAGACCAGCTTTCTTACTATCATCCTGACTTTATTCTCGATGTTGCAACAGGTACTGGTGACCTTGCCCTGCTAATCACCGGACTGAAGCCTGAAAAAATAACAGGTATCGATATAGCCGGAGACATGCTCTCAATTGCAAGGCAGAAGGCTTTAAAAAAACATTTACAGGAAAGGCTGACGTTTCAGGAAGGAGATGCTGAAGCAATTCCGTTTCTGCAGGAATCCTTCGATGCCGTTACTGTGGCTTTTGGCGTCAGGAACTTTGAAAACCTCGAAAAGGGTTTATCAGAAATGAAACGGGTGATGAAAACCGGTGGGGTCATAATGATCCTCGAATTTTCACATCCTGAATCTTTCCCCTGGAAACAATTGTATTGGGTTTATGCTAAGTATATTATACCTTTCATAGGCAAAATGGTTTCAAGGAATAAACAGGCCTATTCTTACCTGCCTGAATCTGTTTCAGGTTTCCCATCAGGGGAAGATTTTATTAATATACTGGTAAAGGCCGGAATGAAAAAAGTGAAAAGGCGAACGCTTACCTTTGGCATAGCCACCATATATACAGGGGTAAAATAAACATAACCCTTACAAACGGCCTTCTTTCCATAAAATAAAAATCTATATTAGCCGTTAATATAAATTACTAAACCACCCCCTTTTATTGAAACCTTTACGGATCATTATCGTCTCCCTGTTATTTTGTTATCTTTCATTTCCGGGAAAAGGATATGGACAGAATGGAGACAGGCAATGGATCCTAAATATGCCGACATATGACCAGGATAAGTTTCATTTTGGATTTGTTCTGGGAACCAATCTGAGCTATGTAACCATCCGTCCAATTAAAGATCTGACAACCCATAACTGGGATACGTTACATATTCCCGACATCCTGCCAATGCCTGATTCGGCTAAGATTCTATCAATCACTTCGACTCCTGAACTCGGTTTCGTCATCAGCATCGTCAGCGATATGCGGATGGGTGATAATTTTGACCTTCGCTTTATTCCCTCACTTTCCTTTGCGGACCGCCAACTCGTCTATACCATAAGACTTTACAAGGATGAGAGTGAATCTATTATAACGAAAACAAAGGATGTTCCTTCGACTTATGTGAACTTTCCGCTCGAGGTAAAATTTAAATCCGACCGCTACAATAATTTCAGGGCATACCTGCTGGGAGGTGCTCAATATACTCTCGATCTGGCTTCACAGGCAAAGAAACGGGAGGAACGTAATCCGGATCAGAAGATTGTCAAATTTAACGAACATGATGTTTATCTGGAATCCGGGGTAGGCTTCGATTTTTATAATGAATGGTTTAAGCTGGCATTAGAATTAAAAATGATGTATGGGCTATTCGATCAATTGAAAAGGGAAAACAACCTATATACCAATAGCATTCAAAATCTGAAATCAAAAATCTTCCAGTTCTCAGTCACATTTGAATAATTTACAATTATACGATTTTAGATTTCAGATTAAATCGTATAATCGTAAATTTTCTTTATGTTTGTGTAGAAATATATTTGTGATGAAAAAGATCGATGTTTTTC
>CAZUYY010000606.1:0-2014 GCA_964624935.1 uncultured Prolixibacteraceae bacterium | reverse complement strand
GAGTTCTGTCTTTTCATTTCTGCATTTATCTGCTTCGATCTGAATCTCAACCGGAAATTTATCACCGAGAAAGGCTGATTTGTTACAGATTATTTTTTTTAATATGAGATCCCGGGGCAGATTAGTATCCCCCATTGCTATTGTAAAGACTGGAAACCTGATTTTATCTGCAGCATAGTACGGATTGCTGCCCTTGTTGTAAATGCCGTCTGTGGCAATGATCATCGCCCCGATATTCCGGTTGGCATAACGAACGTTTACCTCGTCAAATAAGGCTGAGATATCAGTTTCCTTCTCGTTAAAACCTGTTTTCAGTTCATTGGAAATCCTTTCGCCAAATGAAAGCTCAGCAACTTCAAATTTCTTATGCAGATCATTGGAAAATCTGCGGATAGCCTCAGGGTAATCTTTGTGGTAATATCCCGAATCCTTTGATAACAAAAGCGAGCGTGAATTATCCTGAGCAAGAATGATCAGTGGTTTCTGAATAAGGTCCGTTTGTTTTTTTATCAATGGAGATAAAAGGAGAAATGCGATGAGCGATATGGAAAGAAACCTGAATCCGGTCATCGCCCAAACGAGCCATTTACTTATATCGTCTTTCCCCGTTCTGAAATAAAGGGAAAAGGCATAAATCGCCCCCAGGAGGAGGCAGAAGAAAATAAAACCTATCGGATATTCTGTGACAATTCCCAATGTTCTGTTCTTTTCTAAGTGTGCAGGCCCCCGCAAACGCTGATAACCTGTCCTGTGATGTAGTCAGAAAGATCAGAAGCGAGGAAGAGGGCGGCATTCGCGACATCCTCTGTGGTTCCCGGGCGTTTCATAGGGATATCATTCACCCAGTCTTTCCGGACCTCTTCGGGAAGGCGGTTTGTCATTTCAGTTTCAATGAAACCCGGTGCTATGGCATTGCAGCGAATGTTGCGTGATCCCAATTCCATGGCAATAGATTTAGAGAAACCGATAATCCCGGCCTTGGAAGCCGAATAATTCGATTGACCGCTGTTTCCTTCAATTCCTACCACAGAACTCAAATTGATGATTGAACCCGATCGTTGTTTGATCATAATACGCTGAATAGCTTTTGTTAGGTTAAAAACCGACTTCAGGTTCACCTTGATTACAAGATCCCAATCAGCTTCTGCCATACGGAGCAAAAGGTTATCGCGTGTAATTCCGGCATTGTTGACTATGATGTCTATCTTACCGAAATCAATTACCACATCATTCACAAGCCTTTCGGCATCCGGGAAAGAACTTGCATCTGATCCGTATCCTTTCGCATTGATGCCAAAAGCTTTCAATTCTTCTTCAAGCCGTTTTGAATCGTCATTATATTCAAGATCAGAAAAAGCAATGTGTGCCCCATGAACGGCAAATTTCAACGCAATGCTTTTCCCTATACCACGGTTAGCTCCGGTTATTAATGCAACTTTCTCATCAAGGAGTTTCATTTCCTGGTTTGTTAATTTCCGCAAAGATAAAAATAATTATCGAGTAGAAAGTGAGGGATCAATTCCCCAAACAGAAGGGGGAACAATTTGTTCCCCCTTCATCCCCATATGAAAAAGCGCGGCCACTCGAATGCAACTTTTAGTCCTTCATTCTATCTTCGTGACCAATGAGCAAACATATACATATATTGTCGGTTTCACAAGAGACCTGATACGGTATTTTTATAAGTAATTCTACGCAATCTTTTTCGTAAACATACCTCTCCCGACATTTGAAAGTCATTTCTTAGATCCATTTCACTATACTGAAGTCTTGCCGGTGAGGTAGTTGTGCGTTTTTCGGAAAGAGACGCAATGTAAAATCATAAACCCCCGGGTGGTTAAACGGGATATCACAAGTATAGGTCGCAATGTTCCTGTTTGCTTTTGTTAATGACATTTCTCTTATATCCGTCGGTTCTTTTACTTCATCGTTCACTTTCTTCCCAAAAAGGATCTCGATACCAATGTCCTCAGGAGAAAGTTCTGCAAGGTCAAGCACTATCTCTGCCTGGAAA
>CAZUYY010000605.1:0-2014 GCA_964624935.1 uncultured Prolixibacteraceae bacterium | reverse complement strand
AGGGAGGGGAGTTGTTAGAATAACAAAGAGAGTGTGATATGGATAAATATTCGTATTTGAATGGAATGGATAATTCTGCTTTCGAGGAATTATTTTTAAAATATAAGGAAGATCCTGCATCGGTTGATGTTAGCTGGAGGGAATTCTTTGACGGGTTTGAATTCGCGATGCAGAATTATAAAAAAAAGAACGACAGGGTCACAGTTTATCCTGATGAATTCAAGGTGATCAACCTGATCAACGGATATCGGTCAAGAGGCCATCTTTTTACAAAAACTAACCCCGTCAGGACACGCAGGCAATACAGACCAACGCTGGATATTGAAAATTTCGGATTATCAAAAGAAGATCTTTCAAGATCATTCCAGGCCGGAAGTGAACTGGGAATAGGTAAAGCCACTTTGCAACAAATCCTTGATCACCTAAATCAGACCTATTGCCAGTCGATAGGAGTAGAATTCCAGTATATACGTAATCCTGAGATCATTGAATGGATGAGGTCACACATGGAAGTCACAAGGAATACTCCGGATTTCCGTCCTGATCAGAAAGAAAAAATACTTCGTAAACTTGCAGAGGCCGTTCTCTTTGAAAAATTTATCCACAAGAAATTTCCCGGACATAAGACTTTTTCTCTGGAAGGAGTGGAATCTCTGATCCCGGCGCTTGATGCCATCATCGAAACCGGGGCCGGAATGGGAGTGAAAGAATTTGTGATCGGTATGGCTCACAGGGGACGCCTTAATACGCTTGCTAACATCATGCAAAAACCAATTTCTTCCATATTCTCGGAATTTGACGGAAAAGAGTATGAGGACAGGGAGCTTTTAGGGGATGTGAAATATCACCTGGGACATTCGAGCAGGATCCAAATAAAGGATAATGAAACCGTTTCTCTGATCCTCGCGCCGAATCCTTCTCATCTCGAAGCGGTGGATCCGGTTGTCGAAGGTATTTCACGCGCAAGGATAGAACAGGAACAGTATGGAAACAATGAAAAGATCGTTCCCATACTGATTCATGGAGATGCATCTGTATCCGGACAGGGGATTGTATATGAGGTGTTGCAGATGTCTGAACTTAACGGTTATAAAACCGGGGGAACTATGCATTTAGTCATCAACAACCAGCTTGGCTTTACTACAAATTACCTGGATGGTCGTTCAAGCACTTACTGTACAGATGTCGGGAAAACCATCCTTTCGCCGGTCTTTCACGTGAATGCCGACGATGTTGAAGCGATAGTTTATACTGTTCAGCTTGCTACAAAGTTCCGCCAGCAATTTCATAAGGATGTATTTATCGACTTGCTTGGATACCGGAAATATGGACATAATGAGAGTGATGAGCCCCGCTTCACCCAACCTATTCTTTACAAGATCATAGAAACTCATCCTGACCCGCTGGAGATCTATTCGAAGAAACTGGAAGAAGAACAAACGCTGGAGTCTCTCCATCTGCCTGCAATGAAGCTTCAGATCAATGACAAACTGGAAAAGGGTCTCGAAACATCAAAGACCATCGAAAAAGCAGATATCTCTCCCTTTCTTGCAAATCTCTGGGATAAAATCCGCAAGGCAACTCCGGATGATTTTATCTCCTCCCCTGTCACGGCTGTTGAAGAAACTAGTTTAAAAGAAATCGGACATCAGATTACATCTCTTCCTGAGGGAATGCCTTTTTTCCGCAAGATCGTCAAGTTGCAGGAGGAAAGAAGAGAGATGGTTGAAAACAAAGGAATGCTGGACTGGGCGATGGGGGAACTTCTGGCCTATGGTACATTACTGAAAGAAGGATTTCCTGTCAGGTTATCCGGACAGGATTCACAGCGCGGGACATTCTCTCATCGTCATTCTGTTCTTACGGTAGAAGATTCCGAGAAGACATTCATTCCACTTACCACGGTTTCAGATGGAGGAGCAAAGTTTGAGGTGATCAACTCGTTGCTATCAGAATACGGTGTCCTCGGATTCGAGTATGGTTTCGCTCTCACTGCCCCCGAAACCCTCGTCCT
>CAZUYY010000604.1:0-2027 GCA_964624935.1 uncultured Prolixibacteraceae bacterium | reverse complement strand
CTGTATGGAATCCATCGAGCACAACAAGCTTTTCACTTATAGCATACCCCAGCAGCCTTAGCCGTTCTTCTGAGTAAGTATCATAAATAAGCCGGTGAATATGTTCTCCATCGATACCTTTGCGATAGAGATCAGCCGTTATCAGATAGGTTTTTTCATTATTGCACGAATAACTGAATGATCCGGTATCTGTTATGATCCCTGAATAAATGCAGGCGGCAATATCCTGATCAATCAGATCCGCATCCCCGCATCCGGCAATAAAATCATAAACAAGTTCTGAAGTTGAAGAAGTATCAACGACCGAGATCCTATAATTAAATTCAGGATCAGGATCGCGGTGATGATCGATTAGTATTTTGATGGCATCAGCATTCCGGACAGGCACTTCTGCGTCGCTCAGGCGTCCCAATCCATTGTAGTCAAGGCAAAATATAATTTCAGCTTGTTGAATCGTCCTTTGACACTTTTCCTGTTGATCCCGGTAAACCATCAGAGACGAGTGAAACGGCATCCAGGAAAGGAATGCCGGGTCAGGATCAGGCACCATGACTGATACATCATGTCCTTTTTTCTTCAGATAACCATACATGGCGAGACTTGACCCAATGGCATCGCCATCAGGATTGGTATGTGTAGTAATCAAAATCTTCCGCGGAATTTCCAGAAGTCTGATAATATCTGTAAGTTCTGAATTTTGCAACAGTTTTTTTAATTTGAAGGGGCAAAGTTACAGAATTCATCTGTATTTCGTAATTTTGCGATTCAAAACATAAAATAATTGACCTGCCTGCCATGACCGGAAACAGAACATTTACCATGATCAAACCCAATACCGTAGCTGAAGGCTATACGGGTGTTATTCTTGCAAAGATCCAGGAGGCTGGATTTCGTGTTGTTTCCATGAAGATCGCCCATATGACACCCCTGCAGGCTGGTAAATTTTATGAGGTTCACAAAGAGCGGCCATTTTATGCCGACCTGGTGACCTTTATGTCTTCCGGGCCCGTGGTTGCCGCTATACTCGAAAAAGAGAATGCCGTTGAAGATTACCGTAAATTAATCGGAGCCACTGACCCTGCAAAAGCAGCACCTGGCACCCTTCGCAAGCATTATGCAAAAAGTGTCCAGGAGAATGCCGTTCATGGTTCGGATAGTGATGAAAATGCAGCAATTGAAAGTAACTTTTTCTTCTCCGTCCTGGAGCAATTTTAAGACCTATTCCGGGTAGTATTCACGAAAGGTCTTATCTTTATACAGATAGATAATTTTTTCAACCTGTCGTTCCTCAGGATCAGTATTCTTTTTCTTTAAGTTTGTACGGGGTAAGACAGTTTTTTCTGGTTCAGGCAAATCCTTATTTTCTTTACCCAGCGGTTCTGTAAAAGGAATTTCTCCATTAACGGGGCTGATTCTGCTCTTTACCATTTCACCATTACCGGTTAATATCCATTCCGGGTTAATCTCCGGGAATTTTGCTAATATTTTTTGGATAAATTCCAGGCTTGGTTTATTTCTCCCGGATATAAGATGAGAAATACTCGAACGCTGAACGCCAATTTCCTCTGCAAAGTCGGAAGGGGATAGATGAAGATATTTAATAATGGAAAGAATACGATCTGTCATTAGGTAAAAAATTCAGGTAACAAAAGTAACAACTTTAGTACAATAAGTCAAGTTTACGTTTAATAATGTATACACGAACTCTTACTTAAAGTGATAATTTAAGTAATACAATAATTAGCTTGGTATTCTGACTACTATGAAATATTTTCTTTTGACGTTTACATATGTAATATAATTAAGTTGCTTTTGTAACGCGCTATAATACATTAGTTTGATTGTAATTTAAATCGAAAGGATAATAAGTCAACTTAGTATTAGTTTACTATCCTGGTATAATTCATTTGAGTCTTTAAAAATTTTACCTGTTATAATAGACTGGAATGCTATTTGTTTTGTTCAATATTCTTGATTCACCTTACTATTTACAGGATTATTAGGCGTTGTTTACGTATGTAATTATA
>CAZUYY010000603.1:0-2029 GCA_964624935.1 uncultured Prolixibacteraceae bacterium | reverse complement strand
TATTGACAACTCCGATATGAACAGTTATAAAAAAATTTTATTTCTCCCGGTCTTTCTGATATGGGCGTTTACAATGGCAGCTCAGGATATTCCCGAACGGCCCGTCCCTCCGAAAATGGTGAACGATTATGCAGGAATTCTTGCTCCTGTTGAGGCAGCTCACCTTGAGCAAAAGCTGGTATCTTTTAATGATTCCACATCGACCCAGATTGTTCTGGTCATTGTAAAATCGTTAAATGGATATGATAAGAATGACTTTGCACAGCGGCTTGGACAGAAATGGGGTGTAGGGCAGAAAGGGAAAAACAACGGAGTGGTAATCCTTGTCAAGCCAAAATACCCGACTGAAAAAGGTGAAGCAGCAATACAAACGGGGTATGGTCTGGAAGGTGTGCTGCCTGATGCTACCTGTAAGCAGATTGTGGAAAATGAGATGATCCCGAGATTTACACAGGGGGATTATTATGGTGGTGTTTCAGCAGGTATATCCGTTGTGATGTCAATCACAAAAGGTGAATTTACGGCAGGCCAATACAGCAAAAGGACCGCACAGCAGAAACCTTATGGCATATTAGTTCCCATTATCATCCTGATGGTTGTTGTCTTTTGGATCCGTATGAACCGGGGTGGTACACATTCGGTAGGAAAAAGCCTTCCTTTCTGGACTACTCTTTTTCTTCTTGGATCGATGGGACGGGGTGGCCGTGGCAGTTGGGGCGATTTTCAATCAGGTGGAGGTGGCTTCGGAGGAGGAGGATTCGGTGGCTTTGGTGGCGGCAGTTTTGGTGGTGGAGGAGCAGGAGGAAGCTGGTAAGGAAAGAAGTGGTGAACTGGTGATGTGGTGATGTGGTGAACTGGTGATGTAGTGAACTGGTGAAGTGGTGATGTGGTGATGTGGTGAACTGGTGAAGTGGTGATGTGGTGAAGTGGTGAATTTGGATGTAAGAATCGTAAATGGTCATTTATAAAACGCTATCGAAAATCGTCCAATTGTAAATTGAATTGTCTTTTTTAAAAAAAATATTTCTCTTCTATTATCACGGGTTCCGGAGCATGACCGTTGGCAAAAAGCTCTGGATTATAATTTTTATCAAATTGTTTATCCTCTTTTTTATTCTGAGATTGTTTTTCTTTCCGGATTTTCTCAAATCACGGTTCAAAAGTGACAATGAGCGTGGAAACTATGTCCGGGAGCAGTTAATCGAAAGAAAATAATAATTTACATTTTTTCATATATTATTTTTTTTCTACTTTTGGCATCTCCTGCCCGGAGATGCATTTATTTCATTCACTTAACAATCCTGCTTATGATTCTCAACATCGACCCTGGTATTGTGGATTGGTCGCGAGCTCAGTTTGCATTAACAGCAATTTATCATTGGTTGTTTGTGCCGCTGACACTTGGCTTATCCTTTCTGGTCGCCATCATGGAGACCATCTATGTCAAAACCGGCAATCCGGAATGGAAACGGATCACGAAATTCTGGATGACCCTGTTTGGTATTAATTTCGCTATAGGGGTAGCAACCGGCATCATCCTTGAATTTGAATTTGGTACTAACTGGTCAAATTATTCCTGGTTTGTAGGCGACATTTTTGGTGCCCCCCTTGCCATTGAAGGGATCATGGCCTTCTTTATGGAATCGACATTCATCGCGATCATGTTTTTCGGATGGAATAAGGTCAGCAAGAAGTTTCATCTGGCTTCCTCGTGGCTTACTGCCATCGGGGCAAATCTTTCAGCTTTGTGGATCCTGGTAGCCAATTCATGGATGCAATATCCTGTCGGGATGAAATTTAACCCTGATACAGCAAGAAATGAGATGCAAAACTTCTGGAATGTACTTTTTTCCCCGGTAGCCGTGCATAAATTCCTGCACACAATTTCAGCAGGTTATGTGACTGCAGCAATTTTTATCCTTGGTATCGGTGCATGGTTTCTGCTTAAGAAACGGGAAACAGGAATGGCACGGAAAAGCATCCTTGTAGCTGCCATTTTTGGCCTGATCATGGGGATTTTTCTTGCCAT
>CAZUYY010000602.1:0-2029 GCA_964624935.1 uncultured Prolixibacteraceae bacterium | reverse complement strand
TTAATTTGCACACTTCCCCGGAAAGTCTTAATTTCGCCGCCTGAAACCTAATTCCCCCCGGTATGGCAAACAAAATCAAGATCTTCTCCGGCCGAGCAACCCATTACCTCGCCGAGAGAATAGCCCAGAGCTACGGTACCGAGCTTGGTAAAGTCATCGTTACCGACTTCTGCGATGGAGAATTCCAGCCATCCTTCGAAGAAAACATCCGGGGAAACGACATCTTTATCGTCCAGTCAACCTTTGCGCCCGCTTCCAACCTCCTGGAGCTGTTAATGCTCATAGATGCCGCCCGCCGCGCCTCCGCCCGCAATATCATCGCCGTAATTCCCTATTTCGGCTTCGCCCGCCAGGACCGCAAAGACAAGCCCCGCGTCTCAATAGCAGCCAAGCTCATGGCCAACCTCCTCTCCACAGCAGGCGTACAACGCATCATCACGATTGATCTCCATGCCGACCAGATACAGGGCTTCTTCGATGTCCCCGTCGACCACGTCTTCGCCTCTTCGATCTTCGTCCCTTACCTGAAAAAACAGAATTTTAAAAACCTCACGATGGCTTCTCCCGACACCGGCGGCACCCGCAGGGTTGGAACCTATGCAAAATTCATGACCACCGACTTCGTCATCTGCTACAAACACCGCAGTAAACCAAATGAAATTGGAAGAATGGCCTTGGTAGGCGATGTTAAGAACAGAGATGTAGTGCTCGTGGATGATATAATAGATACCGGAGGCACCCTCACAAAAGCAGCCCGGATCATCATGGAAAACGGAGCCAACAGCGTCCGTGCCATATGCACCCACCCGCTCTTCTCAAGAGATGCCCTTGAACGCATCGAAAAGTCCGACATCCTCGAAATGGTCGTCACCGACACCATCCCCCTGAAAAGAGAAAGCCCAAAAGTAAAGGTCCTCTCCACTGCTAGTTTATTCGCCGAAGTAATAAAACGAGTAGAAAGCCACGAATCAATAAGCTCCCTATTCAAATTCGGAGAAGAACAAGACAAATAGCAAAAAGGTAAAATAGCAAAATGGCAAAAAAAAATCTAAACCCCAATACCCACACCCAATAACCAATAACCAATATCTAATAACTAATAACCAACACCCATTGCCCAACACCCAACACCCAAAACCTAATACCCAATAACTAATAACCAATAACTAATAACCAACACCCAATACCCAATTATTAATTATCAATTATCAATTGTCAATTATGAAAAATGTCTTATTGAGCGGTTCCCTTCGCGGGAACGTAGGGAAAAAAGATGCTAAAAAACACCGCAAGGAAGGAAACATCCCCTGCGTGATGTATGGCGGTAAAGAACAGATCCATTTTGTGGCCAGCGACAAGGCTTTCCGCAAGCTGATCTTTACCCCGGAGGTCTATATCTTTAACCTCGGAATTGCAGGCAAAACCTACAACACAATTATCCAGGATGTCCAGTACCATCCGGTATCCGACCACATCCTCCATATCGATTTCCTCGAGATCAATCCGGAAAAACCTGTCACCATCTCTGTCCCGGTCAAGATCATCGGCGTTGCCCCCGGAGTATTAAAAGGAGGCAAGATGGAACACAAAACCCGGAAGTTGAAGATCCATGCCCTCATGCAACATCTTCCCGACAAGATCACAGTCACCATTGACAACCTCGATATCGGCGATTCCGTAAGAGTAAAAGATCTTGTATTAGAGAATATCACCTTCCTCGACAATCCCAACACCATCATCGTAGGCGTACGTACCGCCCGCGTCCTGGTTGAAGAACCCACTGCCGCCGAAGCCGCAGCCGCCGAAGGTGCAGCCGCAGCCGAAGCCGCCGAACCCGCCGAAGCCACAGAAAAAACAAAAGAAGGAAAAGGCGAAAAGAAATAATCTTCTTTTTTCTGTTCATTGCAAAGAAGGTGCAGGGTTTTTTAACTTTGCACCTCTTTGTTTAAATGGCAAAAAAGTAAAATGGCAAAATGGTAAAAATTCAATTTCAACGACATACTCCTTAGCGTTTTTTTAGCGTCTTAGC
>CAZUYY010000601.1:0-2030 GCA_964624935.1 uncultured Prolixibacteraceae bacterium | reverse complement strand
AAATGTGCTATCTTCCTGGTCATCGGTATTAATTCCGACAGATGTCGTGGAAGATGGCGGAGACTTATTTCTAGTTGGTAACGGCCCTATCATAGGTACAAAACAGAATCAAAATTCCAATCCCCAGGTCGGAGTTATAAATGCCGATTCTTCCGGCAACGGGTCACCATGTGTATCCTTGGGAAATGTTGTCGCGAGTAATTACTCCGCCACCTTTGCAGGTATTACCTGTACATCTCAATCAGCAGGAACGATGAAACATTTAACGGGTTCAGTAACCAATCCGACAATGTATATCCTCGATGGGTGTGTTAGTTTATTGGGGGGCATAAATGAACTTAAACCTTCAATATCAATCAATGTTTTTCCGAATCCGAATGACGGGGTTTTCAGTATCAAAGTAGATGAGGCAGGACAAAATGAAGTTCAGCTTGTTGAAGTTTATAATATGCTTGGGGAAAGAGTTTATGCATCTTCAGAGCCATCGGTACTTATGTCGCCCATCAATATAGGCCAGGTTCAGGATGGGGTTTATGATGTTAAAGTGACATTCAAAACGACGAGTTGTTCGCAGAAGATTTTAATTTGTCATTGAGCGGACAAGAGTGACAAAGTCACAGATTAACAGAATTTTAACCACGAAGGTCAAAAAGAAGGCACAAAAACACAATGTATTTATAAACTGTGAGGTAACATATCACTAACTGTATAAAAATGAAGAAGTTTTATAAATATGTTCAAAGTGGGGTTATTGTTTTGGGGCTTTTGGTACTAATTAACCTGCCATTCCTGGTTAATGGGCAGTTTGTGAGGGGGGCGGATGTTGGATGGCTGCAGCAGATGGAAGCGACAGGGTACATATTCTATGATAGCAGCGGGGTTCAGAAGGACTGTTTACAGATACTTAAAGATCATGGGATCAATACTGTCCGGTTGAGGGTTTGGGTCAATCCATCAAATGATAAAATAAACGGGCACTGCAGCAAGAAGGAAGTCGCGGGAATGGCAGTCCGGGCTAAAAATATGGGAATGAGGGTACTGATCGATTTTCATTACAGCGATTCCTGGGCAGACCCCTCGAAACAGAATAAACCGGCAGCGTGGGCCAATGATACTTTCCCGCAGTTGCTGACCGATCTGTACAATCATACATATCAGGTTCTCGACACGCTAAAATCCATTGGCGTTACGCCAGCATGGGTTCAGATAGGAAATGAAATTACCGGGGGAATGTTATGGCCTGACGGAAATACTTCGAACTGGTCACAACTGGCACAGTTGCTTAATAAAGGGTACGATGCCACTAAAGCCGTGGATAGTACAATCAAGGTCATTATTCATCTGGATCAGGGTAACGATAACAGCAGATTCAGGACATTTTTTGATAATGCGACAAGTTATAATGTCAGGTATGACATAATCGGGGCTTCCTATTATCCATACTGGCTTGGAACTGATTACACAGTGACGATTAATGATCTGGGAAATAATCTGAACGATATGGTCTCACGGTATGGAAAACAAGTCATGGTGGTAGAGACCGGAGGGGATTATACCAAAGTTCAGAATACTTATGACATGCTTGTGGCTGTTCTGAATAAAGTTAAAGCTGTTACAAACAGCAACGGTCTGGGAGTTATCTATTGGGAACCGGAAGGGGAAAAGTCGTGGAGCGGATATCAGTTAAGTTGCTGGGGATCGGATGGGAAGCCGACTGCGGCATTGAATGCGTTTTTAGTCAACAATTTGGGAGTGAATACGATTAAGAGTTCACCGGGAATTAATGTATATCCGAATCCTTATTTTGGCGGGTTATTGAATATAGAAATGAATGGAATGGATGGTCTGTCCGAGATCAGGATATTCAATGTTACCGGCAAACTGATGAAAGAACTTTCACTGGAGAATCAACAGAAAATGTCAATCGAAATGAAGCTGCTTCCCGGGATGTATGTTATAAATGTTAACAATGCGGGGAGGGATATTGCGGAGAGGTTGTTAGTCAATTAGGGACCCCACCCCCGGCCCCT